>JANLWR010000726.1:0-6040 GCA_031364625.1 Deinococcales bacterium
GGCTTCGTCAATCAAATCTATTGCCTTGTCGGGCAGTTGTCGTTCCGTGATGTAACGCTGTGAGAGCGTGGCGGCGGCGACCAAGGCGGGGTCGGTGATCTCGACGTTGTGATGCAACTGATAACGTTCTTTCACGCCGCGCAAAATGCTGATCGTGTCCTCAACGCTTGGTTCTTCGACAAACACGGGTTGAAAGCGTCGCTCGAGTGCCGCGTCTTTCTCGATCTCGCGGTATTCTTTTAAGGTAGTCGCGCCGATCAAGTGCATTTCGCCACGCGCCAGCGCGGGTTTGAGCATGTTGCCCGCGTCTGGGCTGCCCTCGGTTTTGCCCGCGCCAACAATCGTGTGAAGCTCGTCGATAAACAAAATTACATCACCATCGGCTTTGGTGACATCGTCGATCACGGCTTTTAAGCGCTCTTCAAATTCGCCACGGAATTTTGCGCCCGCCAGCAAACTCGAGATTTGAAGCGTCACAATTCGTTTGTCTTTTAGACCATCTGGCACGTCGCCCTTGACGATGCGTTGCGCCAATCCCTCGGCAACGGCGGTTTTACCAACGCCTGGTTCGCCAATCAAAACAGGGTTGTTCTTGCTGCGCCTGAGCAAAATTTGCATGATTCGGCGGATTTCCTCGTCGCGTCCGATCACAGGGTCTAACTTTCCTTCCCTCGCCAAACGGGTTAAATCCGTGCCAAATTTCTCGAGAGACTCAAAATGCTGTTCGCTGGTTTGTGAATCCACGCGTTTGCCTCCACGTTGTTGTTCGATTGCGGCTTTTAAGGCTTTAATATCGGGCAATTCTTTACCGGAATGCTGTTCGCGCATGGCAAGAAACAGCACGTCCAAACCGACAAACGAATCGCCAAATTCTTTCGCCAGTTTTTCGGCACGGTCAACGCCCCTAGCCGCCTCGCTCGAGAGATACTGCCCTGGCTGGGTGCTGCCCGAAACTTTGGGCAGTTTTGCCAATGCCGCCTCGAGCGCAATTCGAGCGGTTTGCGCGTCCCCACCCGCCAAATTGACGGCTCGAGCGGCGGGGCTGCCCTGGTTACTCGAGTCTGGTTGCAATGCCGCCAGCAAAAAGTGAACAGGTGTGATTTGCGAGTTGCTGCGAGCCGTCGCCATTTGCTGGGCGGTTTGCAAGGCTTGTCCTGCCAGTTCGGTAAATTTTTCGTTGTTCATGAATCCACCTCGGAATGGGCTTGATGCTCGAGAGTTAACCCGAGATAATTAGTCTTTGAAAGCATAAGACTTGAGTGTAGTATTGTCAAATTTCTCGAGTGTGAAGAAATTGCAAGTTGTTGAATACACACTTCAAGCTTAAGCGGTTATGCTGAGTTTTATGTCAGACCTGACCCATTTCAAAGACGGACGCCCGCACATGGTCGATGTTTCCGAAAAATTGGCAACAAAACGGATTGCCACCGCCGAAGCCATCGTCAAACTGCCAATTGAGGCTCGAGAAGCCCTAGACCGTGGCGGTGTGGGCAAAGGCGATCCCCTTGTTGTTGCGCAACTTGCGGGGATCATGGGCGCGAAAAAAACCAGCGACCTGATTCCACTCTGCCACCCAATTCCACTCTCGAGCGTGGATGTACACCTCGAGCGAATAGAAGTTGGTGTTCGTGTGACCGCCACCGCCCGAACCACCAACCAAACAGGTGTCGAAATGGAAGCCTTGACTGCTGTCAGTGTTGCCGCGTTAACGGTTTACGACATGTTAAAAGCCGTCAGCAAAGGCATTGAAATCTCGAGCATCAGGTTGCTGACGAAAACGGGTGGGAAATCTGGCGATTGGGTCGCTCAAGACTGAAACTTGAGACGCATACGGCGTTATACTGCCGCATGTCCAATATTTCCGAAACCGATCTGCAAAACGCCGAATCTGAATTGCTCGAGTGGCTGCGAATTCCCAGCATCAGTACCTTGCCCGAACGCAAAGCCGACATGAACCGTGCCGCCGAATGGTTGCACGCCAAGCTCGAGAAAATAGGATTTAAATCTGAGATTCTCGAGACTGCTGGGCATTCGGTGGTGTACGCCGAGCGAAAATCTCAGAACCCAAGCGCCCCAACGGTGTTACTTTACGGTCATTACGATGTTCAGCCTGTTGACCCAGAAAACGAATGGATCACACCACCATTTGAACCCGACATCCGCGATGGACAAATTTTTGCTCGAGGTTCAACCGACGATAAAGGACAGGTTTACGCCCACGTCAAAGCGCTCGAGTTTTACTTGCGCGACCACGGCGATTTGCCGATCAATTTAAAGTTATTGATTGAGGGTGAGGAAGAAATTGGCAGTCCAAACCTCACGCCTTTTGTCGAAGCCCACAAACAAAAACTGGCATGTGATGTGGTCGTGATTTCTGATGGAAGTATGTTCGCGCCTGGTGTGCCGACCTTGACCACCGGCTTGCGCGGTCTTGCATATTTCGAGATTCATGTTCAAGGTGCGTTTAAAGACCTGCATTCTGGTGGCTTTGGCGGGGCGGTCGCCAACCCGATTCAAGCCTTGGCGCAAATCATTCAGACCCTTCGTGATGGCAACGGCAAAATTTTGATTCCAGGCGTTTATGACAGCGTGCGGGAACTCTCGAGTGTCGAAAAAGAATCTTGGTCTAAATTGCCCTTTTTTGAAGCCGATTTTGCCAAATCAGTTCACGTCAACGAACTTCCGGGCGAGCCAGGTTTCAGCGTCCTCGAACGACTTTGGGCGCGACCAACGCTCGAGATCAACGGTATTTGGGGCGGCTTTCAGGGTGAGGGCGCAAAAACGGTGCTGCCAGCCAAAGCTGGGGCGAAAGTCAGTTTGCGACTCGTGCCAGATCAAACGCCAGAAGAGATTGCCGCTCTCGTGACCAAACACATTGCCAGCCTCGAGCTTCCAGGCGTGACCGTCGAAGTTAAATTCTTGCACGGTGGAATGCCAGCGCTGGTTGAAGTCTCGAGTCCTGCCGCCCAGGCTGCAATCCGCGCCCTCGAGTTAGCCTACCCAGGAAAAGAGGTTGCCATCACTCGAACGGGTGGCACGATTCCGGTGGTCGCAACCTTCAGAGAAATGTTGGGTGCGCCGGTTTTGCTGGTGGATTATGGACTGCCCGACGACGGTGCGCACGGACCGAACGAACGGTTCACGCTCGAGTGCTTTCACAATGGCATCAAAACCAGCGGGTTCTTATACGAGGAATTGGCAAAATTGTTGAAAGCTTGATGTATACACACGTAAGACATTAATGACAAGAAATAATCAAACTCGTCATGGATTCAAAATAGAGGATGTTTATGGAAGATGATATAGGTATCCAAGTCAACGACCAAGGCAAGGGTCGTCTTCTAATTCTTGATCCTAAGGCTATATCTGAAGACCCCGAAGACCCAGCTTTTATCTCCCCTCCATCAGGTGCGCCTGTTTACTACGGCTTCCAAGTTTTGCCAGAGACAAGCATTGATGGTTGGGTGTTAGGCGAAATTACAAGCTTCATTGGTTGCCAAATTGGTGACGCGTTTGTTGTCGCTCCTGACGGGTTGCGTGCGGGATTGGTCTGGGAAATTGGGGAAGGCAACTTTGTTCAGATCAGTGAGGCATCACAAGATCGTTGGGGCGTATACGCTGTGTGGTTAAAGCGCAAAATGAACAACACTGATGACATTATTGCGAATTTCAAGGATATTATCCCCCAATTGCGCATTGCGCACGGGAACTATCCCCGCCATGTGCCCTAATTGATGCTGCAACGTTTTGCTTCCGCCTTCAAATAATGACAGGAGCGCCCCTGGGAAAATACATCCCAGTGCGAGTTTCTTGCAAGTATTCCTCGAGTTGCGGCATTTTGGATTTGATCGCGGCGCTGCACTCGAGTTCGATGTCATACGGTAAGCGTACCAGCGTTAACTCGAGTCCGATGCTGCCGTGCAAAATCCCGTAGCTTGGTGTTGGAATATCGAGCGGATTTCCGACGCTGCCAACGTTGAAAATCATTTTGCCGCGCATATGTGGCGTCGGCTCTGGGAAACGGCGCAGGTATTTCACCAGCGTCGTATGAATGTCGCCGTACCCAACCGCAATGGGCATTTGGGCATCTGCGCCTACCAAATCTGTGCTTTCAAACAAGCCGTAAAAACTCTCGAGCGGGTCGTTTTCGCGCACCCGAACCCACAAACCTTTGGCGCTGGCATGAAACAAGCGCACCACCCCAGAAAAACGTTGCAACTCGAGCGCGTAGGGGAGGGTCAGAAGGGTTTTTTGCAACTCGAGTCCAAGCTGGTCGCGTTGGTAATCGAGGGCGTCAGCCATGAGCGGATGATCGCCGACAAAATCGGGTTGCAGCCGCCTCGTGAGCAGATCATCCCAATTGCCGAAAATAATCGGAATTTGGCGCTCGAGCAGCAGTTCAAAAACCTCTCGCGGGCGTGGACCCTTGCCCCCAACATCACCCAAATGAACGATGTGCTTGATGCCTTTGGCGTCAATGTCTGCCAAAACCGCCTCGAGCGCGGTCAGGTTCGCGTGCGTGTCAGCGATAATAGCAACAGTTTGGTCTGGTGGAATTTTGAGCATTTTTGGCACGGTTTGAAGTTGCCTTCCTGAAAATTGAGATCCTTAACCCGCAATAAAAACCTGTCCAGTTCGTCCAGAAACCTCAAGTGTCAAAACACCATCTCCCACCTGAAATGCGTTTCCAGAAAAATGCTCGTGGTAGATACCAGGCTCTAAATTCTCGAGCTTCATTTTTTGAGATTCATTGCCAGCATTGAGCACTACAATTGCGTATGAATCGCTAAACTTGCGTTCAAATACCACCGTCATATCACTGGCGTATAAGGTTTTATACGACCCCTGACGCAATGCGGGAACTTGATTTCGCAGGGCAATCGCTTTGGTCGTGAAATCAAGCAGCTCGAGATTCCAAGTTGATTTGTCCCACGGCATTCCGCGCCGACAATCTGGATCGCGTTCGCCAGCCAGACCAATTTCGTCACCGTAATATACACAAGGCGCACCGGGCAAAGTCATTTGTAAAATCGTCATCAATTTAACGCTTCCGATGTCGCCACCAGTGACCGACAGAACCCTGGGCGTGTCGTGAGAACCGAGCAAATTGAGTTGTGCTTGAGTGATTTCTTGCGGGTGAACCGTCAGCAGTTCCTCGAGCTTTTGGGCAAAACTTGGTGCATCCAAAGTCTGGAAGTGTTTCAAGCCTGATCCGGCAATAATTTCAGCTTGAATGTGATCGGCAGCCAGAAATTCGTAACTGATTGTGGTGAAGACGTAATTCATGACCGCATCGAACTGGTCGCCCTGCAACCAACGGCTGGCATCGCCCCAGATTTCACCGACAATGTACGCCTCTGGGTTGATGTTTTTGACGCGCCTTCTAAATTCTTGCCAGAACGTATCATCGTCAATTTCGTTTGGCACATCGAGCCGCCAGCCATCAATGCCTTTTTTGATCCAGTACTCGGCGATGTCCCATAAGAATTCGCGTACGGCTGGCGTGTCGGTGTTGAATTCTGGCAGTGCGGGATAGCCCCACCACGCCTCGTAATTGGGTGGTTCTTTGGTGTCATACGCATTGAGCGGGAAACCTTTGACGTTGAACCAATCCAGATACGCGCTTTGCGCCCCATTCTCGAGAATGTCGTGAAACTGAAAAAAACCGCGTGAGGCATGGTTGAACACGCCGTCCAAAACCACTTTCATGCCCTTCTGGTGTGCCGCCGCAATCAAATCCTCGAGCGCCCGATTGCCGCCGAGCATTGGGTCAACATTGTAATAATCGTGGGTGTGATAACGGTGGTTTGAGCCAGACTGAAACACGGGGCAAAAGTAAATTGCCGTTACCCCAAGTTTCTCGAGGTGATCCAGATGCTCGATCACGCCATACAAATCGCCGCCCTTGTAACCGTGCGGTGTCGGACTTGAATCCCAATCTTCGAGGTTGCTGGATTTGCGAACCTTCGTACTTTTGGCAAAACGGTCTGGAAAGATTTGATAGAAGATGGCGTCTTTGACCCAGTCGGGCGTGCGAATC
>JANLWR010000807.1:0-1771 GCA_031364625.1 Deinococcales bacterium
GAGCGGGTGCGCCACGAAGCCAGCATGACCAAAGTCTTCGTCTCCGAAACCGTCAACCGCGTGGTGGATCGCGCCCTGCAAATTTGCGGTTCTTTGGGCGTCAGTCAAGACATTCCAATCAGTCAGTTTTACCAGGAAGTCCGACCATTCAGAATTTATGATGGCGCAACTGAAGTGCATAAAATGAGCATTGCACGACGTTTGTTCCGTCGCGCCGCAGGAAATGCAAAGCATGAATGAAGCTCTAAAAACTGAACTCGAGCGCCTTTTAGAGCCGCAGTTTGGCAAAAGCCAAATCTCGAGCCTGAAAATGCTGGCAGGCGGCGCCAGCAAAGAAGCTTGGGCGTTTGACCTTGAAACTTCAAGCCAAAAGCTCGAGTTGATTTTGCGCCGTGCCGGCGGCGGCACAATGAATGCCGACCAAATTACGCTCGAACAGGAATTTAAGGTGCTCGAGGCGGCTCGAGAGGTTGGGGTTAGGGTTGCCAAACCAGTTGCCTACTTTAAGGAGGTCTTGGGCAAAGAGGCTTTTGTTTCTGAACGTCTTCACGGCGAAGCAGTCGGCAGACGCGTTGTGAACCGTCCAGAATTTGCCGCCGCTCGAGCTTCACTGCCCAAACGATTGGCTGAAGAACTGGCAAAAATTCACAGCATCAACCTCGAGAATCTGGAATTTCTCCCAGGAACTCGAGATTTCAATGCTGCAATGTATCTGATTTCCAGACTTCGCAGCGAACTCGACCATACGCTCGAACCTCACCCAGTCACCGAACTGGCATTGTTGTGGCTCGAGCGAAACGTGCCAGTTCAAGAATCGGTTTTATTTGTTCACGGCGATTTTAGAATCGGAAACCTGATGGTTTCGCCAACCGAATTGATCGGGGTGCTCGACTGGGAATTCGCTCACCTTGGCGATCCTGCCGAAGACCTCGCATGGTTATCGGTTCGGGCATGGCGGTTTGGAAACGATGCTGCGCGACTGGGCGGCATTGGACAAATTGAACCCTACCTCGAGCATTACAACGTATTGACAAACCGTAACATCACCCTCGAGCAGTTGTTTTTCTGGGAGGTCATGGGCAACGTCAAATGGGCTGTGGGCGCGTTAACCCAAGCTCGGCGGCATCTGAACGGTCAAGAACGCAGCGTCGAACTGGCGGTCTTGGGTCGATTGTGCGGTGAAATGGAACTCGAGTTGCTGGACTTACTGAAAGATAAAATCTAATTTTTGCTAACAAAAAACATCAGACGCAAATCGCGCCTGATGCCCAAACCTCGAGAATTACTTTTTCTTTTTCTTCTTGCTGGTACTGCCAACCGCACCCTCGCCAGCCGTGGTGCGTTCTTTGGCATCGCGCATGAACGAGCGCAATTTGGCTTCAAATGCAGGGCTTTGCTTGCCAATGCGTTTGGGCTTCGGGATTTCTTCGGGTTCTTCTTGCATCTCTTTGATCGAGAGATCCAATCTGCCCTTTTCATCACGTCCGAGAACCTTGACGGTTATCTCCTGACCCTCTTTGAGAAAGTCAGCGACGCTACGCACGAATTCGTGCGCGATCTGCGAGATGTGAACCAAACCTGTCTCGCCCGTCTCTTTAAGTTCAACGAACGCGCCGAAATCCGTCACTCTCGTGACTTTACCCTCTACCACCGCACCAGAATCTATAATCACTCCTTCAAACCTCCTGGAGCTTCCCGAATGAAATCTCAGTCGCCCGCTTGTTGAAGTGCCGTAGGTTAACACACCAAAGGCGTTTTTCGCCTGTTTTTG
>JANLWR010000825.1:0-2722 GCA_031364625.1 Deinococcales bacterium
AATAAAATTGAACGGTAAACGTTGCGAAATCGCAAGCGCTTGTTATGCAGCAAAACCCCAAGCGTCACGCCAGCAAGAACGTTAAAAATGGTGGTGAACAGGGCGAAAAAAATGTTCCAACCGAGCACCGGCGCAAGTTCACGTTTGACGTTGGCAAAAATGGTTCTAAAATTTTCAAAACCAACCCAGTTCACCACGCTCATGCGCCGCAACAAGCTTGGATTTAAACCCGCAGGCAGAGGGTCTTGAAAAAAAATCTCCAAATTTGAGGCTCGAGCCACCGTGAAGGTGTTTCCAACTTGAGTGGCTTGTGAAGCGTCGCGCAACTCGAGTTTTTCACCAGCGCAGTCGGTGGCGGCGCAGTGCAAGCGGTTTAAGTCAGTGGCATCAAGCACCATGATTGAATTGCCTGATGTTCGTTTGATTTGCAACTGCGTCGAACTGTCGGGGCGTCCAGAATTAACCGCAGAATAATTGGTGAAGGCAAAATAGAGCGTCATGGCGAGGGGATAACAGGTAAAACCGATCAAAAAAACGGCGGCTGGCAGCAGGTAAGTCCAATTTTGTAAAACCTTAATTTGTTTTTGCAGCAACAATAAAGCGACTGACACGACCAGCACGGCAATCAACAAAAAAGCCCAGCGTGGCAAACTCGGTATTGCGTTCTCGAGCAGCACAAATGTTGTTACGCCCAGAATCCCTGCGGCGAGCACGCTCGAGATCAAGATAAAAACACTCGAGAGGATGTTTTCGGGACTTGGTTTTCGTTGGTTGGCAATCATCTGAATTCTCTTTCAATACATTTGTAGCTCGAGCATTTATGTTGACCGTGATGGAAAGAGGAGTTTCCATCACGGTTCATGCAGTGGCTTACTTGGCTTTGATTTGATTGACGGCTTTGGTCAGAATGCCTTCATAGTCGGGTTGGGCGTTTTGGACGGTCAGTGAAATCGCCGAACCCCAGGGGTCCCAGACTTTGCCCATTTCTGGAATGTTTGGCATCGGAATGCCTTTTTTGATGGCTGCGCCAAAACCGGTGGCGACAGGATCGGTTTTCAGTTCATTGATGGCGCGTTTGGAAACGGGAATGCGTCCACCGACTT
Source organism: Deinococcales bacterium (assembly GCA_031364625.1). Taxonomy (GTDB): domain Bacteria; phylum Deinococcota; class Deinococci; order Deinococcales; family JAAFIG01; genus JANXTZ01. The sequence continues at coordinate 1,104 of JANLWR010000825.1, forward strand.
TGTTCATGGCAAGTTGACTGCTGCTGCTGGCAAGGAATTGTGCCAAGCTTGCGGCGGCTTTCTTGTCCTTGGCGTAAGCGCTGACCAGAGCGCCTTGAATACCAACGAACGGCGCGAAGTCTCGGACTGCACCCGTTGGGCGCGGCGGAATGCCAATACCAAAATCAAGTCCAGCTTTTTTGACATCGCCCACATCCCAAGGTCCGGTCAGCCACATGGCAAGCTTGTTCCTTAAGAACAAGTCTTTTTGCACTTGACCATCTTGTGTACCGTCTGGAATCAGGTTGAGTTTAAACCTAAAGTCATTGACCAATTTTGCGCCCTTGATCGCGCCAGCGTTGCCAAGCCCAACATCGCTTGGGTTCAGTGCGCCTTTGCTGTCTTTACCAAAAACGTAAGCGCCCATTGAAGCGTAAAACCCAAACATGGCGTAAGGCTGGCTGATATTGCCCAGGAAACCAAATTTTTGCTCACTTGCATTGGTTAAACCTTGGGCGGTTTTGATAAACGCACTCCAGTTTTTAGGAATGCCGCCAGGTAGCAATTTCTTGTTGTAAATCACGGCAACGGCTTCACCGAAAGCTGGAAAACCAAGCAGGCTGCCGTTGTAACTTAGGGCGTCGATACTCGAGGCTGGGGTGTCCGATTTCTGGCTGGCGCTCATGTACTGCGCGACTGGCTCGAGCACACCGGCGGCTGCCAGGGGTCCAATGCGATCATGTGGCACGAGGGCAATCACATCTGGTCCCGACCCGGTTGGGGCGCTTTGGGTCAGTTTGGTGTTGATGTCACCAAAGGGAATGAACGTCACTTCGACGCTGCGTCCCTTGCCTGCCGCGCTGGCTTCAAAACGTTTGGCAGTGTCCGTAACCCAGCTCAGTTCTGGTCCTTCCAGGGATGTCCAGATGATGAGTTTATTGTCGGCGGCGTGTCCGATTAAGGTCACACCGAAAGCTGACAGCATTGTAGCAACAAGCAGTTTCTTCTTCATGATTACTCCCTTTTGGTTTTGGAAATCGTTTTCCATATTGGAACTATTTCTGACTTTTGTCAAGACCTAGGATTCTTGGCTTCGAGTTCAGTCTCTCGAGTTCAAAAATAACGTTTTGGTTTACAAAACTGAGGTTTATTGAGTCAGACGGTTCATCGAAACTCAGATTTATCGAGTGCTGGTTTTCTCGAGATCAACCTGCTATGCTTTTTCAAACCTATGAAGAAATCGTTTTCCATTTTGATGCCAGCTTGGCAACAAAGAACGGCTCGAGCCGTCCTCGTTGTGGCGGCGCTGTTTTGTGCCCATTCACTCGGAGAAACCATCATGCAAAAATTGCCGCCTGGTTTGGACGTTGCCATTGATCGCACAATTTACGGTGAAAAAATCAAAGACAATAGCCTTAAAAACATTCTCGACGGTGATACTGAAAGCCTCTGGTGTCCAAATAAAACCCTGCGCTCGTACAGCCTTAAAATCGATTTGGGACTCGAACGTCGATTGACGGGAACAGCGTTTACTTGGGGCAGCGCAGGGCAGTTCACCATAAGTTTTGAAGTGCTGCAAGGCTCGAGTTGGAAAGCACTGCAAACCACTACCGAGAACGTGCAGCTCTTAGAGACTCGAG
>JANLWR010000828.1:0-17630 GCA_031364625.1 Deinococcales bacterium
AATTCGAGTCTTCTTTACTTTTGCCTTTTGCCTTTTGCCTTTTACCTTTTTACTTACCGGCTTCCGGTTTCAAAACCCGCATTTATCCACGCTTGCGTTCCGCCCGTAACATTATAAACTGTTGAAAAACCTGCTTTTTCCAAAATACTTGCGCCCAAGCTCGAGGTATGCACATCATCCACGGTTTTACTGATCAGTGTTGGCGTTTCGCGTTGCAGACCAAATTGCATCAATTCGGTGGCAGTCACACTCGAGCCTCGGATTTGGGTCACCGCCACTTCTTCGTTTGGCATCAAGCTGCGGGTCACTCGAGAGACGCTTTCGTCCATGACCACAAAATTCATGACGAACTTGTACGCCAAAGCCGACTTGGGAACGCGCAATGCCAGGGTCACAAAACCCGTTTTTCCGAGCGCAATGATCCTCGAGTTGGTTGTGCAATTCGCGGCAAGGCTGGTGTCGCACCGTGCCGAAAAACCGTAATTGAGTAAAGTGTCACTGGCGGTCATGGCGCTCGGTGTTGCCAAAGCGGTGGCGGCTGAAACCTCTGGCGTTGTAAACGCTTGAAAATCGGCTTTGGCGCTGTCGAGCACAATGTTGCCCAGATTGGTCGTGACCGCATCAACGGGAGCGACCAACTTCGCCAATCGTGCCTGTTCGCTGGTGTTTGTAACCCCACCAAAATTGGCAATCGTTTGAATCGCGGTGCTACCAATATTGCCCGCCTTGGCTTGGGCGTACAAAGTCAAATTACTAAACCCTAACGTGCTCGAGACTGCGTGAGACACTGGGAAAGTGGCAACCAGATAATTGTAAGGATCGTTGGTGGTGCTAATCACCTGGGTGGTTCCCGTACCAAACACCACGTCCACCTCGCGCAGGGTGCTGACCCGATTGGCAAATCGCAGGCTCGAGACTCCTGTAGAATCAAGACTTAATTCCACCGCACCCAAAACCCGGGTTGGCATGACCGTGTTTTGCACTGGCGTTGTGTTGCACGCACTGATAAGCGTTAAGGCAACCAAACCAAAAAATTCAAGATGTTTCATAACGTCTCCTCAAAGTTGATGCTCGTGATTGAGTTGTTGCATCACTTTTTTTCCAATACAAACATTTTACCGCAAAAATTAAGATTGGAATAATGTGCAGCGCACTTTATCGTTTTTCTGAAGATTGGATAAATCAGCGAATTGGCAATTTGGCAACGTAAAGCTTTAGGCTTCAATCAGGATTTTAGAAGAATGCTCGAGATAAAATTTAAAAAATCCCCCTTGCGCTTTTGAGTTCCTGAGTTTATAGTCCTGTTCGCGCCGTCGGCGTAACGCGGTGGTGGCTCTCGAACCAGGTCAGATCCGGAAGGAAGCAGCCTTAAGGGATGACCATCAGGTGCCGTTGCTCACCGATGGCGCACTTTTACAAAACGTGTGCTCGAGAAGCCTTTTCGGTTTCTCGAGTTTATATTTGTCGCTCACCCCTCGGGGCGGTAGACTGATGGCATGGCTGCGATTTACCAACGCTCGAGACCGATTCATTGGGATGAAGTCGTCGGGCAAGAACATGTTAAAGACGTATTGCGTCCCGCGCTCGAGCGAGGACGGATTGGTCATGCGTACCTGTTCTCGGGTCCGCGTGGGGTGGGCAAGACGACCACGGCGCGACTGATTGCCATGACCGTGAACTGTGACGATGCGTCAGCGGTCAAACCGTGCGGCGTCTGCGAATCGTGCCGCATGGTCATTGCGGGTCGTCATCCGGACGTGCTCGAGATTGATGCCGCCAGCAACAACAGCGTCGATGACGTGCGCGATTTGCGTGAAAAGGTCGCGCTTCAGCCGATGCGAGGCTCGAGCAAAGTTTACATTCTCGACGAGGCGCACATGATGAGCAAAAGTGCCTTCAATGCGCTCCTTAAAACCCTTGAAGAACCGCCGGCGCATGTGGTTTTTATTTTGGCAACCACCGAACCAGAACGCCTGCCGCCGACGATTCTGTCTCGGTGTCAGCATTACCGTTTCAGGCGTTTAAGTGTCGAAGAGATTTGCGGCAAGCTCGAGGGTTTGGCGGCAAAAGAGGGCGTGAATGCCCAGCGTGAGGCGCTCATGCTGATTGCGCGAACCAGTGACGGGGCAATGCGTGACGGTGAAAGCTTGCTCGAGCGGATGCTTGCTTCCGGCGAACCCGTGCTGACGGTGGCAAATGTCGAAGGTGCGCTTGGTTTGCCGCCTCAAGAACGCATGACGAATTTGGCACTCGAGCTAGCCCGTGCAAATCCTGCGGGAATGTTGAGCGCTTTGGGCAGTTTGTACCAGGATGGTTTTGCGCCGCGCACGGTCACGGAACGCACCAAAATTGCGCTTCGTGATTTGCTGCACGCGCAATTGGGCATTGGCATTCGTCCGCAACACGATTCGATTCCCGAGGCGCGGTTGTTAAAACTGATTCGGGCACTCGACGAGGAGGACGCCCGTTTTGCGCGGGCTTCGGATTTGATCTCGCTCGAGATGGCGTTCACGCGGGCATTGCTGGCAGGTGACGAGTCTTCGGGCGGCGGCGGAGATTCTGGCAATCTCGAGGGGCGACTGTCCAAACTCGAGCGACAAATTCAAGACGGTGGCGGCGCAACGCGCACTGCGCGAACTGTGCCCGATTTTGACCCAATGTCCAGACAATCGCGTCCTGCGGCAGCGGTGAAAGAAGCGCCTCAAGTTGAGGTTTCAGACCGTGGCAATGTACCACCGCGCCCTCCGACAACTTCCGCCGTTTCCTCGAGCGGAGCGCCGGGTTCTGGCACTTGGGGCGATGTGATTTTAAAAGCCAAACCGCAACTGAAAGCCTTCTTGCGTGAAGCCCAACCTAACGTTAGCGATAACGTGCTGGTGCTGACTTACGGCGCAAAACATAAATGGCACGCCGATCAGGTCGCCAGCAAACTCGAAGAACTGGACAACATTGTCAAGAACGTTTTTGGCGATCATTTCGCGCTCGAGTTGGTCTTGCCTGACGGTTCAAAAAAAAACTCGGGAACTCGAACTAATTCACCCAAAGTAGAAACCGTGACTCGAGCTTCTGAGGTTGTGGCAAGTGTGCTTGATGCCATCGTGGTTGAAACTCGAGAAGCACAAATGATCCCAACCCTCGAGCCAAGTCAAGACGATGTGGTGCTCGAGCCAGCGCGGGTTGAGCCTGAACCTGATAACCTACCGCAAGTCATTGTGCAACGGGTGACCCCCGCTTTTGCCCTGGGTGGCACAATCACGGTCACGCATTCGAGCATTCCTGCGACCCTCGAGTTTGAAGCGCTTGGGGTGTTAAATCCAGAGCCGAATTTATTCGAGGTTTCCCTGTCCGAACCTGACCCAGAACCGATGCTGCTCGAGATACCACAACGTTCGGCACTGCTCGAGATGCCGATAGAAACCAACCTCGAGTCAACACCACCCGAAGAGACCGATTTCGCCCCCTGGCTCGAGACTGAGGGCACGGGTTTGGCAATCACCAGCATCGATGTGCTCGAGGATGCCGCGCCGCTCGAGGCGTTCGGTTTGGATTTGGGCGATTTGGACGCGCCGATGATTCAGGCGATGGGCGTGCCGGCGCTTCAGGGACATCCGACCTACCAGCGAATGGCGAAACTGTTCAAGCACCGCGTGCGCGAGGCGGGCTTACCGGAAGTGACAGCCACTCCCGAAACACCTGTCGCGTCAGTGCCGGAAGAGAGTGAAGTTTGAAAATTTTTGTGCTGCTGGTCTTTTTGTGCTGCTCGAGCGTTCTGGCGGCACCTGGCAAACTCGAGTTTAGTCCTGGCATCAGCGATGACCGTGGTTTGGTGGTTCAAGCCAAAACAAGCATTTCAGCCAGCGTCACCACAGATATTGCCAACATCAACCATGCGAGTTTGAATATTACGCGGGGCGGACGGGCGTTGGGCGATTTTCCGTTAAAGCAAAATGGCAAAATCTGGAGCACCAATTTAAAACTCGAGTTTCCTGGTTCGCATATTATTACGGTGCGTTTGTTTGAAGGCACCAAAATTTGGTCGGCGGCGGCAGATTTGACCGGGATCGAAAGCGCAATCGCAAAAAACACGGTGGCTAGCGGTGATCTCGAATTTTTGGTGACCACTGGCAAGGCGGGAGGCGATGCCAGCCCAGTGTTTGGGTTGCTGGCATTGCTGGGTTTGATCGCGTTGGTGTTTTTGGGAACTCGAGCTTTTGGGAGAAAAAAATCATGATTGAACGCTCCACTTTGACAGAAATTACCGAAGTTTTAAAAACCGCCAAAACCATTGCGGTTTTGGGCATCTCGAGCGACGCGAAAAAACCTGGTTTTTACGTGCCAGATTATTTGTTCACGCATGGTTACAGAATCATTGGCGTCAATCCAGAACTCAGCCGAGGTTCGGTGAAGCTCTTTGGCGAGCGCGTCCGCGCCAGCTTGTCCGAGATTGAAGAACCTATCGACGTGGTCGATGTCTTTCGCCGTCCAGATTTGCTCGAGGCACACCTACGGGATTTGTTTGCCATGCAGCCCGCACCCAAGCTTGTCTGGTTGCAGCAAGGCATTCGCAACGCCAATTTTGCCAAGGCGGTCATGGCGGCGGGGATCGAAATGGTTCAAGACCGTTGTATGCTCGCCGACCACCGGGCTTTAGGAATATAAATCCTGACTTTGACGGAATGATCGTAAATTTACTAGGGTACACTTGCAACAAAATCAGTGCCTGACACACAGAAAGTCCAAACCTGTGGAAATTTCCCATTTCAAATCGATTTTTGGCGCATAATGGTGTAATTGTACAAAGTAAGCACTGTTTTAAAAATGGGGTCAAGGCTACAGGAGGATAGACATGCCAGCATTACCAATCGGGGATCGTCGTCTTGGCGCGATTTTATTGCAACTGGGGTTCATCAGCGACACTGACATGCAAAAAGCCATCGAACGGCACGGCGAAATCGGCGGGCGACTTTCGGACATCCTGATCGAATCCGGAACAGTCACCGAACGCAAGATCGCTCAAGCCATCGAGGATGAACTCTCGTACCCGCTTGTCAATTTGCTGGCGCTCGAGCAAAAACCAATGCCCGAAGTGACGGCGTTAATCGAGGGCGAAAAAGCCACCGAGTTGCAAGCGTTTCCGTTCAAACTTGACGACGATAAACTGAGCGTGGCATTCGTTGACCCGCTGAACACCATGGCGGTCGAAGGCATTGAAGACGCCACGGGGTTTGTCGTGATTCCGTATCAGGCGCTGCGCGACCAGATGCGCTGGGCAATTGCGACCTACTACCCAGAACTGGGTCTGGAAATCCCGGATTTAAACAAGATCGCCAATCCAGAAATGGAACGGCTGGGGCGGCGCTTGGTGACGCAAAGTTTTGTCACCGAAAGTCAACTTGAGGATGCCTTGGCGCAACAAGAACCGGGCGGCGATCAAATCGGTAAAATCTTGATGGGCATGGGATTTTTAAAAGAAAACGATTTGTTCCGCACCCTTGCCGAGCAAAACAACATGCCTTTTATTGAAGACACGGGCAAAATCGAGATTCCCGATGAGGTCTCGAGTTTATTGCTTCGTGCGGACGCCGTAAAACTTCAAGCCGTGCCAATTCGTGCCGATGGTCACGAGATTGCGATTGCCACCACCGATCTGAAACGCCAAGCCGAAATTCAGAATTTGTTCACCAAACCCGTCAAATTCATGATGATCGCCCCGAGTGAACTCGAGGCTTTGGTCGAGCGGGTGTATTCGCAAAAAGGGCGTTTGGGTGAGGCGCTGGTCACCAGTGGCAAGGTCAACCGTGAACAACTGGCGGAGGCTTTAAAAGTTCAACGCAAATCTGGGCGTTCCAAACCCTTGGGTGAAGTGCTGATCGAAATGGGTTTTGTTACCAACGACGAGGTTGATAAAGCCCTGGACAAGCAACGCAAAGGTGGCGGACGGCTCGAGGATACGCTGGTGCAGTCGGGCAAGTTATCACCAGAAATGCTTTCCAAAAGTTTGGCGGTTCAGCTCGGCTATGACTTTATTGACCCCAGCGCCAAACCCGCCGACCCGAGCGCCCTACCGATGATTCCCGAAGCTCAGGCGCGGCGTTACACCTTGTTTCCGTACAAGCTCGAGGGTAACGTTTTGATCGTTTTGATGAAAGACCCCAGAAATGTTTTTGCGCTCGATGATTTGCGCCTGATGACCGGACGTGAGATCAAACCTGCGGTTGCGACCGAAAAAGACATTCAAAAATTGATTGATCGTTTTTACGCCACTGGCACAGATGTCGATGCCCTCAACAAAGAACTCTCGGCACTTGGACGCTCTGATAAAGAAGAATCGTCTACCGACTCGAGCTTAGATGACAACGCCATCGTTCGCACGGTGGACAACATCATCCGCGAGGCGATCTTGGCGGAGGCTTCAGACATTCACATCGAACCAACCGAAACCAATGTGACCGTGCGCATTCGGGTCGATGGTTCGCTCAGGAAGTACATGGAACTGCCCAAAGCCGCCTCGAATGGTCTGGCTGCCCGTATCAAGATCATGGCGCAACTCGACATTGCCGAGCGCCGCGTGCCGCAAGATGGACGCATTCAATTTCGCAGCCGCAACATTGCGACCGATTTGCGTACCAGCACCCTGCCCGTGCGTTACGGCGAAAAGATCGTGATGCGTATTTTGCAAAAAGCCAGCAACATCCCAGAGATTGAACAACTCGGTTTTAGCGATTACAACATTGGCTTGTACAGTGACCTGATCGAAAAACCGTACGGCATTTTCTTGGTGACCGGTCCGACTGGTTCTGGTAAGTCGTACAGCACTTTTGCCACGCTCAAACGCATTGCCCGTCCCGACGTGAACGTTTCAACCATCGAAGACCCAATCGAGTACGAAATTCCTGGCATCAACCAGTCTCAGGTCAACAACGCCGCAGGTATGACCTTTGCCAGGGCATTGCGGTCTTTTTTGCGTCAAGACCCCGACATCATTATGGTCGGTGAGATTCGGGACACCGAAACCGCCAAGATTGCCGTCGAAGCCGCGCTGACCGGTCACTTGGTCATCGGGACGCTGCACACCAACGATGCCGCCGGTGCGGTGGTGAGGCTCGAGGAAATGGGCGTCGAGTTGTTCAACATTTCCGCCGCGCTGGTGGGCGTACTCGCGCAGCGCCTTGTGCGTAAAATCTGTAAAGATTGCAAAACCGAAATGGCAGCCGATCCAGATGTCTTGCGTCGTCTGGGCGTGACCGACGATGAACTGAAGGGCGCAAAACTCTATAAGGGTGCGGGTTGCGACAAATGCGGTAACTCGGGGTACAAGGGGCGCATGGCGATTCATGAACTGATGATCATCAACGATGAGGTTCGCAATGCCATTATTGCCGGTAAAACCAGCACCGAAATCAAGGAAGTTGCCAAAACCAGGGGCGGAATGCGCACGCTTTTGATGGACGGGATCGAAAAAGCCATGCAGGGTTTAACCAGTCTCGAGGAAATTTCGGGATCGGTCAGCAGCGAGTAGCGGATCGCAAAAGCTTTTGATGTGGCGGCTCGAGGGTCGCCACCCTTTATTGATTATTCATGCAAAGCTAGCACTCAAACCTCAAATTCGTTAAACTCGAGCCAAGACTAAAAACTCGGCTCGCTCGAGTTTAACGGAGGATTTTATGGATGTGAACAATTTACCTGAAAGTACCAACGTCTCAGAAGTCGGACGTGGTTCTTACGCCCCTCGAGGTGGCGGCATTCGGGTTGGTGCGGTGGGAACGATTCTGGCGGTGGTGGTTGGCTTATTCTTGGGCGTCAATCCCTTGCAAATACTGGGTTTGCTGTCTGGTATGGGCAGTTTCTCGCCTGGGACTCAGACTTCCAACACCAGTGGTGCGGTCAACACCAAAGACCCGAACAATGTTTTTGTGAAACGCGTTTTGGGCAGCACCGAACAAACCTGGAGTGGCATTTTTAAGCAGCTTGGTCGCACCTATCAAGCCCCACAGCTCGTTTTGTTTCATGGGTCTGTGGACAGCGCCTGTGGGCAAGCCAGCGCGTCTTCTGGTCCTTTTTATTGCTCTGGCGACGAGCACGTTTATTTGGACACGAGTTTCTTTGCCGAACTCAGCCAACGTTTTGGCGCGAGTGGTGACTTTGCCAACGCCTATGTGATCGCGCACGAGGTCGGGCATCATGTACAAAATCAGTTGGGCATCTCCAACCAAGTCATGCAAGCCGCACAGAGCAACCCTGGAGCCATGAAAGGCGAAAATGGTTTAAGTGTTCGTCAAGAATTGCAAGCCGATTGTTTTGCTGGCATTTGGGGCAATACGGCGCAGGAAGCGGCACGTTTAACCCAAAAAGACTTGCAAGACGCACTTCGTGCCGCCCAAACCATTGGCGATGACACGATTCAAAAGCAGTCTCGAGGTTATGTCACACCCGAGTCTTTCTCGCACGGTTCAAGCCAGCAACGCATGAAATGGTTCACCATTGGTTTTAAGACTGGCGATATCAACCAGTGTGATACTTTCAGCGCTAGAAATCCTTAAGTCAAAATGGTTTAAAACCTGCCGCTCGAGAAACCCTGAGCGGCAGGTTTTTATTGTCCCCTGGTGATTTGTTGGGTCAGTTCGATCACTTGCTCTTTGGTGCGAAATGTGTGCGACAGTGGTCCGTCAATTATCAGTGTGGCAAGTCCATGCACCAAAGCCCACATGTTGATTGAGGCAAGTTCGAGTGCCTTTTCGCCAGTGATGGGGATACAACCCGCGTCGCGGCATTCGATCAGGGTGTCTTTTAAGAGCACAAAGGCTGGGTCTGGCTCGATGTCGGGTTGCTCGAGTTCGCCCAGTGGTGAACGCAATTCTTGGCGAAACATGATGCGAAATTCGCTTGGGTGCTCGAAGGCGTAAAGCACGTATGCCACCCCGAGCGCCGAAAGTCTTTGCATCGGGTCTGTGATGCCTTTGATGGCATGTTGTGAGGCGATCCCAAGCCGCACTTGGCTTTCTTGAGCCAGCGCTTGGATCAAAGCCGCCTTGTCTTTGAAGTGATGGTAGGGCGCGGCGGGACTGACCCCCGCACGGCGGGCGAGTTCGCGCAGGCTAAAACCGTCAATTCCAACCTCTTCGACCAGTGCGCGGGCTGCCTCGAGCAGTGTGGCGTGCAGGTTGCCGTGGTGGTATGGCTCGTGTTTGGGCGTGTTTTCGAGCAGTAATCTTGACATTGTTCAGATTATAGCATATCTTATCGCTGTTCGGATATTAAGCAGTGCTTAGATAAAACAATTTGACCATCCAGAACACCGACAGGAGACCACCATGAACCCAGCAACCTCGAGCGCCCCATCAAGTTCAGTCCTTCAATTCATCGCCTCGTTCAGACAAACCAACCTGCCGCTGACCATTCTGGCAGCCATCACCAGCGGCACCCTGATCATCAGCATTCTTGGCTTGATCTTCGACCCTCGAGCCACCGCCATCATCAACACACCCGCCTGGTCAAAACTCTTTAAATTCTCGGTTTCGGTCTTGATTATGACCCCTGCCCTGATCTGGGCAATCAACATCACGCAAGGCAAAACCCGCCGCACCGCCAACATTGCCGCCAGCGTGATCGGCACAACACTCAGCCTCGAGATGATCCTGCTGCTGATTCAAGCCACCCGAGCACGCCCGATGCACTTCAATTACACCACCCCACTGGATTCCGCACTCTGGATCATCATGACCATCGGTATTTTTACAATGTTTTCTGCATTCGTGGTGCTTTTGATCGCCGTTTGGCGCGGCGTCCGTCAACAACCCGTGATTGCCTGGGCAATAAAAATCGGCATGGTCATCACTGCCGTTGGTTTGCTGACCCCAAACCTCAGCACTGCACCCAGCAGCGCACAAATCAATGCCTTAAAAGCCAATCAACCCAACATTTTACTTGGCGCACACACCATTGGCAGCTCGAGCGCCACACCTGACGCCGAACCGGGTTTGCCCCTGATCGGTTGGAACACAAAGCATGGCGATATTCGGATTGGACATTTTATTGGCTTGCACGCGCTGCAACTGATACCCTTGCTCGGCGTGTGGCTTTCAAAACGCCGCCGTCTAAACCAAAACCGTCAACTGGCATTGCTCTGGACGGCAGGGCTGGGTTACTTTGGTTTAATGCTCTTGACCACCTGGCAGGCATTGCGCGGACAATCGATTGTCTCGCCAGATACGCTCACCATAAGCGTTGCGATTGGGCTGGCAGGTGTTGTTTTGCTCTCGAGCCTCATTTCAATCGTTCCTGTGATGAGCGCCCGAAAAGTCAACATTTGACATCAAGCTCGAGCTTTTATCAAGTAGAATCAAACCATGATTACCCATGTCAAAACAATGACGGCTAAGGAGTATCTCGAGTTTGAAAAAACCTCTGAGGTGCGTCATGAATTTGTGGACAACACTATTTTAGCAATGGCTGGGAGCAGTTTAAAACACAACGAAATTATTTACCGAATTCGGAATACTTTAACAAAAGCAGTGCAAGAAAAAAAATGTCAAATAGCGACTGAATCGCTCAAAGTCATGACCAACAATGGACGTTATCGTTACCCCGATGTTGTAGTCAGTTGCGAAATCAGCACCGATGAATACTTTATAGCCGCTCCATGCTTTATTGCCGAAGTTCAATCGGACAGCACCGCCGAAACCGACAACGGCGCAAAACTAGATGAGTACACCAAAATTACAAGTTTGCAACGTTACGCCATTATCTCTCAAAAAACCCGTCAAGTTGTGCTGTACAAACGCATTGGTGATACATGGTCGTTTACCGTGTTACTCGAGAACGGTGAAATTGACATTCCATGTTTAAACACCACGCTGTCACTCGAGCAAATTTATAAGGGACTCGAATTGGAATCACTCGAGTCCCAATGATCTAAACTTTTAAGGCATCAATTCCAAAGCCTTCTCGAGCACCACATCGCGCCCTGAAGCCGCCAGAAGCTCGAGATCATCGGTGACTGGCACATCGGGCGTCACGTGCTCTGGGAAGGGGCTGGAATCGGCTCTGAGCGCCCGTATGATCGAAATGTACAGGGCGCTGCCATCGGACAAACCGAAAGCGCTGATGCCAGTATTGCCAACCCCAGCCGTAGCCTCACCAATCACGGTGGCACGTTTGGCGTCTTGCAAAAACTGCGGCAGGTACTCGGCAGCCGAACCCGAACGGCTGTTAACCAGCACCTCGAGCGAACCCTTCCATAAGGACGGCTTATTGATGGTTTGCACGGTGACATTCTGCAATAAACCTATGGATACATTGACCGAACCATTTTCGGAACTGTAGGTGCTCGAGCCGTCCCGGGCGGCGAAGGTCAAACTGGTTTTGGGCAAAAATGCGGCACTGACACCCATCAGCTCCGTGACCAAACCACCAGGGTTGTCGCGCAAATCCAGAATAAGTCCACGAAGCTTTTGCTGATTGGCTTGACCCACCAATTCATGGACTTTGCTGGCAACCTGACCGTTCACGTCAAAATTCGGGATTCGCATGACACCAAGACCATTGGGCAAGATTTTTAAAAACGGCAAACGCACCGTCAGCAACTCGCCCTTTAACTTAAACTCGAGAGGCTTGCCCGCTCGAGAAACCCCCAACGTCACCGTCTCGCCGCCTGAGATGGCTTTGGAAATCGAAACTTGAAAGGTATCGCTAAATTCAGCAGCACTTTTGCCGTTCAAACTGACCACCATATCCCCCCGCATCAAACCCGCTCGAGAGGCGGGCGCACCCTCCCATAAGTCTGTAATCAAACGATTGGGACTGTCTTTGATGGTCGCCGTGACCATACCGATTTTTGGAGCACTCGGACCAAGCCCAGCCCTCTGACGCTGCGCCTCGAGCGCCGCCTCTTTGGTCAGCAAATACGTGTGACCATCTTTGAGTTCCTCGAGCATCTGCACAATGATCGGCGTCGCCGCAGTGAACGGACACGATTCGCCCAAATCCTTACATGCCAGATCAAGTTCGGGTTGATACTTGGTGTTAAAATTTTGGTAATCGGCGCTGGAGTACCCGTTGTACTGCACCGCCAAATAATACGTGGCTTGGTTAAACAAATCCTGTGCTGGACTGGCAAAAGCCAAACTCGAGAACAGAAACCCCAGCGTTACAACAGGTTTTAAAACTCGAGGAATCATTGAAGACCCCAAGAAGTATTTTTTGCCAACTCGAGCAGCGCATTGCTGGCACTGGAGACTCGAGCCTTGGGACGTTCAAACCAGAAACGCTTTTGAATCTCGGAATTGATACGCAAGGATTTTGGAGAATTGCGCACACCCAACTCCTGAAGCGCCCGTTCCATCAAGTTGTCGCGCCCCGTAAAAACAAAACCCTCGAGATCGTCCTTGATGAAAACACTTGGTGTAACTTGGGCTGGGTACACCGTGCCGTCCAAATGAAAGCTTTTAACGACTGTGATTTGCAAACCAGCACCGTTAATCAGGTTAAAAAGTCGTGTTCCAGTGTTGCCCACGCCAGCCGTTCGTTCACCAAGCACCACACCACGCTTGGCGTATTGCACGTCACTCGCAAAATACTCGGAACACGATGCCGAATTTTGATTGACCAGCACCGCCAGCTTGCCAGTCCAAAGTTGCGGATTTTCGATTTGATAAACCTTGGTCTCTTTGCTCTTTTCATCGATTTGATAGACACCGCCGTCGCGGTAACTGTCTTGAAAACGCCCAAAACGCGATTCGCGCAAACGCCCATAATTACCAACAAAAGCACCCGCAGACGCCAGGCACTCGGTACTGACACCGCCCGGGTCATTGCGTAAATCCACGACAATCGCTGCGACTTTGCGATCAATCGCGCGTTTGATCAACTCATGGAATTTCGGCGCGGTTTTGGCAGGACCAACAAATTCAGGAATCACAATCCTTGCCACCCCACCCGCAACGCTCATGTAGGGCAAACTGTTCAGGGTCAACTTCCGAGAAGGCACAGTCAACTCGAGCAGCACGCGTTCATCACGCAAAATACTCAGGCGCACGTCCTGCCCAGAGGCGTCGGCTGCCAGCAATAACTTTCGCACGACCGCCAAATCACGACCAAAGACTTGCTGATTGATCGCAATAATTCGGTCTCCACGAGCCAAACCCGCACTAGCCGCCCCAGAACCCTCGAGCACATCATAAACCCGCAAGCCGTAGCCTTTGTCGTCGCTGAACGGAATCGGAATAAAACCCATCGTGACTTGCTCGTTGCTGTTTTCACCCGTGGTGCTGCTGACAAAATCCTCTGCCGCATCGGGCGCAAGATAATTTGTGTGCTCATCACCGATCTCTTCGACCATCGCTTTAATCAGCGGCACTGCAACGTCATACGCACAATTTTGACGCTGCACAAAACACGATAAATCCAGTTGCTTTTGGTATTTCTCGACAAACGCCGCGCTGTTCGGGTCGGTGCCAGAGAACCCATGATAATTAAACGACAAGTAATACGATGCCTGGTCAAAAAGGCTTTGCGCTGGCGAATTCTCGAAGGCTTGAGCGTCCACCCGAGCCAAACCAAACAACACGACCATCATCAAAACAAACGCGGGTTTCTTCATGAATTCCTCCAAAACATGTTTAAAGTCTAATCCCAGGTCGGTGAGAACACAGTTCATCAGACACCAAAGGGCTTCACAAAACCTGAATCAACAAAAAATCTCGAGCTTGTCTGTTCAAGCTCGAGATTCTGAGATTTGAAAAACTTAGGGCGCTTTGTAACCGAACACGCAACCCGTCTACCCTCATCCGGCTTCTTGCCCCTGACAGCAGGGCGAAACCGCTTCTCCCAACATCAGGAGCTGTCCTCGAGGGTGAACACAAGCGACCATGCCCGTGAGGTGCAAGTTAATGGTCAAGAAGGTTCACCCCTACGAAGCCCAAACGCGTCGCTGACACAAAATATCAAATATATTCCGAACTATTGGATAAGGAAGTTTAGGTTTTTTGCACGTGTGGCTCGAGACTCTATGTAGCAATATTTTATTGCGCTTTGTAACCAAACACGTCCAATGCCTTCTCGAGCATCAGGTCACGCCCGGATTTCATCAGTTCCTCGAGATCATTTTTGACCTCATAATTTGGCGTGACAAAGTCCGAAAGTGGCGTGCCGTTCGCATGAACCGTGCGAATGTGCGTGATTTCAATCGCGCCCTTGTCGATCAAATCACTTGGAAACGTTCCAGTGTTGGCAATGCCGTACGTCTTTTCACCGATCACCACGCCGCGCTTGGCGTACTGAACCGCATCCGCCGCGACTTCCGCACCGGAAGCACTCTCATTGTTTACCAGCACCGCAATTTGACCACGGAATTTCACGGGTTTATTGATTTTGAGCGCCAGGTACGATTCGGGGTCGCTCGAGTCAAGCCCGAACAACAAACCCGCACGATAAGAAAATTCCAAGCGTTCATAACGCGTGTTGTACGCCAACGTCACATCGGGCACAAACGCGCTGACGCCCGCAACGGTTTCGGTCACAAAACCACCGCCATTGTCACGCATGTCAACAATGACCGTTTGAATGTTGTAAGCGATGGCTTGCGCAAACAAATCATGCAATTTTTGCGCCGTGCCGCGCGTGTTAAACGAAGGCAAGTTCAGCACCGCAACACCCGCAGGTAAATTGGGCACACGAACCCAGTACGGCAATTCGCCCGCCGAAAAATTCTTGCCCTGCATGGCAAGCTCGAGCGGCTTGCCCGCACGCAAAATCGAAAGTGTAAACGGTTTGCCACTGCGCACAAAACCCGTCAAAAACGCCCGGCTGGCAGTTTCTTGCTTGGTAAATTCGGCGCTTTTGGGGTCAAGCTTTTCATCGACGCTCGGGAAAGATTGCTTGTCGATGGCGGTCAAACGATCACCACGCAACAACCCAGCCTCGAATGCGGGACCACCACTGACCACTTTTTCAATCACATAATCGCTCGAGCCAACGATACGGTTGTACTGAATTCCTATTCTTAAAGTGCTGGACACCTGACCCGTTTGTTCTTGCTTGGTTTGCTGATACTCTTCAGGGGTCAAATAATACGTGTGACCATCGCCGAGTTCATCAATCATTTGATAAATGATTTCCCTGGCAACCGCAAACTCGCACGTGTCCTTTTTGGGCGCACACGCCTGCTCGAGCAGTGCCTCGTACTTTTTGATGTGCGCCGCCAAATCCAGCTTGGAAAAGCCGTTGTAATTGATCTGCATGTAAATTTTGACCTGATGAAACAAATCCGTTGCCGGACTGGCAAAAACCGTACTGCCGAACAACACCGCAACCGCCACCAACAACCATTTTGCTTTGATCTTCATGGTTAAGAGTTTACAACCAAAAGAGAAAAAAATGATGGTCAAAATGGCACATCAAAAATGGCAACCCGAAAAGGTTGCCATGAAAACTCGAGAGACAATAACCAGAAAGCCAGATTTCTGGTAAAATGAAATCATGACAAGCCCAAGCAAACAAAAAGTCACCATCAATTTACCCAGCGACGTTGTTCGCGCTTACCGATTGGCTGCCGTGCGAAGCGGCGTTCCAGACCAAACCATTATTGAACAAGCCGTGCGTCAATACCTTGGGTTAAACGACCTCGAGCGTTTACAAAACGCTTTTGCGCACCTCGAGTTAAATGAAACCGATGCTGACCAACTTGCGGTTCAAGTTGTAAAAGACACCAGAAAAGCCCGCTCTAAAGCATGAAAGTGGTGCTTGACACCAGCGTTTACATTGCGGGTTTTCTGAATCCAAAAGGCGGCAGTGGCGAGACTTTGCGTTTGTGGCGTGAAGAGGCTTTGTTTGAAGTCATTGCCAGTAAACAGCTTTTTGACGAATTGCTCGAGACGTTAAAGAAACCCAGATTACAAGGACGATTTGTTGAGAACGACCCAGAACGCGCTCTGGAAAGTTTTAAACAAATCGCCGAATTACTGCCAGACTCACCCAACCCACCCAAAGCCACCCGCGACGTTGACGATGATTACCTGGTCAGTTTAACCATCTCGAGCGACGCGGGTGCACTGGTGACACTGGACAACGATTTGCTGGTCTTAGAACGCCTTGAACGTCATGACGGAAAACGTATTCCTATTATGCGTCCTGGCGATTTGCTGGGTTGGTTGCGCGAGGCTGGATTGCGCTAGATTCCTCTCGAGCTTCAAGACCAGATTGCACTTCCAAAACCGTCACTCGAGCATTTTTGGAATCCCCACATTTGAACGCAACCGCTTCTTGTAAACCTTGCAAAATTCCATTCACCACTTCATCACGACTCGAGATTTTGCGCATAACGCAATTGTACACAGCGATAAAAAAATGGCAACCGAAAAAGGTTGCCATTCAAATCTCGAGCTTTAAAAATTATTGCAAGTTCGGGTTATTTTGCACCATCTCGAGGTTGCCTGAAACTTTTTGGAACACCGAATCGATGAGGCTCGAGCCAGTCAAATCTGGCAGTGGTGCGAGGGTGTAACTGGTGACGACTGCGCTGGCTTTCGCCCCGAAATACTCGAGCGATTTTTGCAAGAGTTGATCGACGCCAGTGTTGAACAAATTGAATTCGGCATTTGGTGTTTCAATATCGGGTTTGACGCTGGAAGGCAGCGGTGTGCCGTCCGCCCAGAAGGCACGAACGGTTGGGAAGGCTGCCGCCCCGCCGTTAATCAAACCAAATCGAGCCGTGTTGGTATTGCCAATGCCGAGCGTTTCTTCGCCAATGATTGGACCGCGTTTGGTTTTTTGCAAGCCACTGGCAAAGTATTCGCAAGCAGAGGCGCATCCATTGTTGACCAGCATGGCAATCGGTCCTTTGAAAAGTACAGGATTGTCAAGTTTTTGACTTTGCAATACTACACCTTGGAGGTTTAGCACTGAATATGTGCCATTTGCATAGCGTTCTTCACTTGTGCGTTGTTCCGCATTGTAGCGTGGTACACGACGGATCGGAGCTGGAGTTTCAACAAAAGCCCCGACCGCTTTTAAACCTTCAGCACCCAAACCACCGCCATTGTCGCGTTGTTCAATCACAATCGCTTTAACATTTTTAGCAATCGCTTCTTTGACCAAAGCATGAACTTTTGTGGCTTGTCCCTCGAGAAACCAAGTTCGGATGGTCAAAATTCCGATGCCGTCCGAGCGTACCGAGAGCGTTGGGAAATCTGCCGTTTTGATGATCGCGCCCGTCACGACAACATCAAGCTTTTGACGTTCTGAACCGCGAACTATTTTCATGGTCACGGGCTGCATGGCGCGAACAAGTTTGGTGAAGGCGGCTTGTTGATCGCTGGCGGTTTTGGCATCGGGAGCGCTGGCAAAAAGAACGTCGTTAAAACCAACCCAACGATCACCAATCTTCAAACCTGCCGCCTCGGCTGGCGAACCAGGCACGACATTGGTAACCAGTCGATCAAAAATTTGTTTGCTGGTTAAATTCCCTTGATCGTCACGTTCACAAACCCCTGTTGGAGTATCACAAAATCCCCTTGAGGTAATGCCAACCCGAGGCACTGGAGAAGTCCCACCCCCACCGATGCTCGAGTTCTCTTCGGCAACGGCGGCAGCACTTAAGTAATAGGCATGTGGATCATCCAAATCAAATTCCATTT
>JANLWR010000862.1:0-2748 GCA_031364625.1 Deinococcales bacterium
CCGAACGAAATTCCGGCAGGGGCATTCACCACTTTGGTTGGTGGCATATACCTGACTTTCCTTTCACGGAGGGCGCAATGACGACCTTACTTGAAGCCAAGAACGTGCGCGTCCGCCGAGGCGCTCGAATTATTGTCGAGGAAGTCAACCTCGAGTTTAAAGCTGGTGAAATCACCGCCATCATCGGCGCGAACGGCTCGGGTAAAACCACGCTCATTCGGGCTTTCGCAGGTTTAGCGCCGCTCGAGTTACACGACGGCGAAATGCTGCTCGAGGGTAAACCCATGACCGAATTTTCCAAAGCTGGCATCGCCCGTCGCCTCGGATTTTTACCGGCGCAAGCCACCGTGCCATTTCCCCTGACGATTGCCGAATTGATCGACCAAGCCGAACCCAAACCACAGGCTCGAGCCGCCGCCATTCGCGCCATGGAACTCGAGAGTCTCGAGTTTGTCCCGATGACCAAACTCTCGACAGGCGAAGCCCGCCGCGCCTGGATCGCCATGACGCTCTCTCGAGAAACCAAAATTTTATTGCTCGACGAACCACTCTCAGGACTCGACCCGCGCTATCAGATGCGCCTGCTCGAAACCCTGCAAGAACGCGCCGCCAATGGCTCGAGTATCGTCTTTATCGCCCATGACCTGCCTTACGCCTCGAGGGTTGACCGCGTGATCGCCCTGAACGGTGCAAAAGTGGTTGCCGACGGCACACCGCTCGAGGTGCTGCAACCACAATTGTTGCGCGAATTGTACGGCGTTGAAGTTTGGATTGGCAGCGAACCGAAAACTGGCGCGGTGTTTCCATTGCCGATCAAAGCGGTCTGAAGTGAATCACAATATCTTGTATCACCGCATGACCTTCTCGAGTGCTTTCCCCTTGGCGAGTTCATCAATCAGTTTGTCCAAGAATCTAACCTGCTGCACCAAGGGGTCTTTAATTTCTTCCACACGCACACCGCAAATCATGCCTTTAATAAGTGAGCTATTTGGATGAATCGCTGGAGCTTCAGCAAAAAATGTCTGGAAGTCGCTTTGTTTTTGTATCTGCTGTTCTAAACCTGTCTCGCTGTAGCCAGTCAGCCAGCAGATCACCTGGTCAACTTCTTCTCTGGTGCGGTTCTTACGTTCCACTTTTTGCACATAGAGCGGATACACACTTGAGAATTTCATCGTGGGGAAGCGGTAGTCGTTCTTCATCAGTCCTCCGTGGGGTCGAAGTACGCGCATTTTTACCTGAGTGCCCATTGATTATAACCAACAGCTAGCTGGTTTCTGCTCGAGTCTCTACAATTTTGGGTTCTGGTTTTGGTCTTAAATCCGTGCCATTAAAATCCGCTTGCGCTTTATGAAACCCATCTCGAGTTGCCGCAACCACCGCATCTGCCGCCGTTTGAATCACTTGCTCAAGCAGTGCCGTTTCCGTGCTTTGAAATCCTGAAAGCACCCAGTTCACGACCTCCCAACCTTCTGGCGGTCTCGAGATACCCACTTTTAAGCGCACGAAAGCATCTGTGCCAAGTTTGGCGGTGATGTCTCTCACGCCGTTCTGCCCGCCGCTCGAGCCGCCAAGCCGAAATCTTAAACGCCCAAATGGCAAATCCAGATCGTCATGTACAACCAGAATTTGTGAAGGCTCGAGCTTGTGAAACCGTGCGAATGGCACAACGGCATTTCCAGATAAATTCATGAAGGTCAGCGGCTTCATCAAATGCAATTTCCCCGCCCCGACACGCCATTCGCCAAGCTCGAGGTTTGGTTTTTTGATCAAACTGATATTGGCGCGTTTTGCCAATTTCTCGAGCACCATAAAACCAATGTTGTGCCTGGTTTTGGCGTATTGCACCCCTGGGTTGCCCAGTCCGACAATCAATTGAATGCTCATAATCACTCCGAGAACACTGTACTCCAACAAAAAGAGCGCCCGAAAGAGCGCCCTTGAATCTCTCGAGATACCCGAGTTTACTCGGCTTCTTTTTTGCCTTTGGTAATGACTTCTGGTTCTGTGCCAGCAACGACGGCTGCAACGTTTTCCGCACCGCGCGGTTGGTGAATCGTTAACACGGTGGCTTTAGAATCAGAAATGAGCTTGACCCCCTCTGGAAGCACAACGTCGCTGGCGTGAAGGGGTTGACCCAAGCCAACATCGGTGATGTCCACGACAAGTTCTTGTGGAATGTTTTTCGGTGAGCATTTGATGGTCAAGGTGTGAAGCACAATGTCAAGCACGCCGCCTTGCTCTTTCACGCCTTTGGCAACGCCTTTGGTGTGAATTGGCACGACCACTTCAACGGGTTCGTCAGAAATGATGATAAAATCAGCGTGTTCTGGGATGCGCTTGCGCTTGTCCATCGCAACGGCTTTCACCAGGGTC
Source organism: Deinococcales bacterium (assembly GCA_031364625.1). Lineage (GTDB taxonomy): Bacteria > Deinococcota > Deinococci > Deinococcales > JAAFIG01 > JANXTZ01. The sequence continues at coordinate 2,374 of JANLWR010000862.1, forward strand.
TCGAGGCTGTCACCGTTCTCGAATTTCAGGGTGATGACACCGTGGGTGCTGACGGCACGAAACACCTTATCGAAGGCTTTGCGCTCGAGGTAGATTGAGCGGTTGCTTTTCTTGTCGTACACCACTGCGGGCAGCATTCCATCAGCGCGTAATGCACTGGTTTTTTGCGAACGGTCAAAGACATTTAATTCCATTTGTGATTCCTCCAACGCCCGTTTTTCCAGGCAGCCTTGGAAGTGTACACCATGAAGCCATTTCTTGGAAGAGCAAAAAACCATAATATTTGCCTAAACGTAGGGGCGACCCTCGTGGTCGCCCTCGAGCACAACGATTTCTCAATTTTGAACTCGAGCTTGTAGGTTGAACGAAATGTTG
>JANLWR010000077.1:0-2287 GCA_031364625.1 Deinococcales bacterium
CTCGCGCCAGCTCGATTGCAGCACCTCGCGCAAACTGTACGGCAAACTGAGTTCGGGGCGCTGGCGCGGCAATTTCTCGAGTGGCATCAACAGCGGCAAAATTCTTTCTCGCTCGAGGGTCAAATGAAGCAGTTGCTCGAGGTCGCGTGCCTCGGGTTTGATCTGGTAACGCGCCGCCACGCGGTAAATCTGATCGAAGCGTTTGAGTCCGCCGTCCGGTTCGGTTGGAATGCCCTCCAACGCTTTTTTGGTTTTACCCAAAGCCAGCAGCACCAGGGCGCGTTCGCAATCGATAACAAAGCTCTGTTTGTGCTCGAGGATTTTTAAAGCTGCGCTCGGGTTTCCGTTTTCGCGCAGGGTGCGTGACCAGAGCACCAACGTCCACTCGCCGTTCCAATTGGTCGTGTCGGACAAAACGCTGGTAATATAAGCGAACGGTTGCGGGTCGCGTTCCAGGTAAGCGCGTTCGGCTCGAGCTTCGAGTGCCAATTCTGGTCGGACTTGGTGGTAACTTTCGGTGATGTGGCAGTGCTCGAGTGCTGCCGCAAAATTGCCGGTCAGCATCATCCAAAATGCCAGGGCGTTGTGATTGAAGGCGGCTCGAGATGCAGCTAAATTGGGATTTTGTAAGTTGTTTTCGTGGTTTTGGATCGAAGTTTGAACGTCGCCGTAGCGCTCCCAGGCGATGGTCGCACGGTGTCCTCGAACCATGCGCTCGGTGAAATCGCGCCATTCGTGCTCGAGCGGCATCAATGCCAGGGCGTGTTGCAGGTACGCTTCGGCGCGGTCCCAAACCAGGGCGTTGACAAAATAATTGGTGGCGTTCAGGTAATAGTTTGCGACTTGAAGCGGGTCAGCCAGCGGAATCATCTCTTGTGCCACGGCAAGCAGTTGCTCACCTCGAGCTTGGGTCTCGAGGTTGCCGATCAGCATTAAAATAAAAGCGCAGGCGGCAAGGCGCTGATTCGGGGTCGCGTCTGGATGGGCAATCGCCGCGTCATAGGCGGCATAAGTCCGTGCATAGTCGGCTTGATTTTGAAAACTGTGCGCCAGGTTGATCCAGCGCCCAGGGCTGCGGCTGCCCGGTAGCAGCGCATCGAGCCGTTGAAAGCGTAGCGGCTCGAGCATCAGGTCTTTGTCTTCGAGCACCGCCTCGAGTTCACTCAGTTGTTTGGTCGTGCCGAATGCCTCTGCCAGCAATTCTTTGGAGAGGCGTTCTTGGGCATTCAAAACGTTCTCGCAGACGGTTTCTAGATGATACTCGAGCACACTTTCGGCGGCGAGCGGGTGGAGTTTAAAGCCTGGCTCGAGGATTTGCACAAAACCGAGTCGCGCCAATTCAAGGGTTTGGCTGTTGGCAAATGCTTTGGGCAGGTACGGCAGCGCCGCCAACAGCGCCAATTCTTGCCACTGCTCCGCATCCAGGCTCTCACGCAAGCCTTCAATCAGGCTTTCACGTTCGGGCAGTTCACCGCTCAAACTCGAGCCGGTGAGCGCCATCAGATGTAGCGGCAACGACCAACCTCGAGATTGCTCCCAGGCGCTTTGGGCGCGGCTGTCGTTGTCAAAAAGCTGTTTGGATTCATGAAGCGTGAATGCCAGGTCTGGCGCGAACAGATGAATCAATTGTCCTGCGGTCATCAAACGCGGCAATTCGGGCTGCGAGAGCTTGCCCCTGGATGCCAGCAAGATCAAACCAGGCAGGTTTCTAAGCAGCGGCGAGATGTTTTCGCTGCCCTCCAAATCCTCGAGAATCAGCAGCGTCTGCACAGACCACAACACTTCAAGCACACCGCTCCAGAGGGTCTGCTCGGGCAGTCCGAGCGCCCGGGCGGTCAAGCCGCGAGGGTCTTCGCCCTGCACCGACAACCAGACCACCCGCCAACCGTCCGCCTCGAGTTGCGCCGCCCATTGGCTGGTCAGCACACTTTTGCCGTAACCGTAAGGCGCTTGCAGCCAGACCACATAACCGCCGGCATCGGGCAGTTGCTCGAGCAAACGGTTTCGCTCGAGGTAGAGGGCATTGGCTTTGGGACGCAATCCGATCATGGGGATACTCCGAAATCAGTTTACAGTCTTGGCTCACGGCTCGAGCCAATTTTGGCTTCCAATCTGTGCCGCACGGATTAAGTCCAGATTAAGCCGTAAAACCGAAAATGAAGCCATGACCAATAAGGGGGTTTTTATGACGGGGATGCTCGAGGTTTGGCTGGGACGGATTTTGAAAGTGCTCGGGTTGATGTTGATCTTGGCGGGTTGTGGGCAAGCGCCTCCACCACCACCGCCG
>JANLWR010000920.1:0-3892 GCA_031364625.1 Deinococcales bacterium
CGAGCCGTTCCGAACGCTCTTCAAAGACGAAGTCCGAGAGATTGCCAAACTGCTCGGGCTGCCCGAAGAAATTCGCACCCGTCACCCGTTCCCAGGTCCTGGTTTGGGCATTCGCGTGCTCGGCGAAGTGACCCCCGAAAAAGTCGATATCTTGCAGCGCGTGGACAATATTTTTATCTCGAGTTTGCGCGAATTTGGTTTGTACCACGAGGTTGCCCAGGCGCTGGCGGTCTTAACGCCCGTGCAAAGCGTTGGCGTGATGGGCGATTACCGAACATACTCTTACTTGGTCGCGCTCCGAGCCGTGACCAGTGCGGATTTTATGACCGCCGACTGGGCAAGACTGCCGCAAGACTTTCTAGAGGTTGTGGCGAACCGCATTGTCAATCTTGTCCCAGAAGTCAACCGCGTGGTGTACGACATTACCAGCAAGCCACCAGCCACGATTGAATGGGAATAAACCTCGAGCGGCAGTAAATTTAAAACTCGAGCTTCAAAAAAAGACCACCGATTTTTGGCGGTCTTCTTCAGGTTTTGATTCTCGAGATTAATGCTGTAAATGACCTGGGATTAATTTTGTTGCCCAGTTTGGCAGTGGATTGTTGTTCATTAGGGTCGGCGTAAGGTCAACATTCACTTGTGTCGTATCAAATTCGTACCATGCGCCAGTTGCGGCATCAATGACGATTGGGAACAAGCCACCCAGAATGTCCAAGACAATCCACAGTGTACCGACATGATTGTTCAGCACAAAGTTTTGATCTTTACGCCCTGCTAGGCGAATGGTGATGTTGTAACTCCGATTGGTGCGTAAAGATATTTTGGCGGGAGTTGTCCCCAAAGCGTTTCCGTCAACCAGAATTTGCGCACCTTGCGGATTGGAATTGATAAAGACACTTTGCGAGTCGCCTTTAAAAATGAGTGCACAACTCGAAGTTGATGCGATCAAGGCGATGAGTGCGACGAACATCAACAATTTTTTCATAGTAGCCCCCTCGAGCCTGCTAGCTCGAGGAGAGTATAGCAATAAGTTCGGGTTAGGGGCGCAAACAGCCAAAAAAATCTTTTGCGAATGTGATTTTTGCGCTTTGGTTCTTGCGGCTCGGGCGTAAAAAAGTTCCAAACTCGAATCTCGAGTTTGGAACTTAAGGTTTTTTAGGCTGTACGGTTTTAAGCTTTGACTTCAACCGTTTCGGTGACGATAATCAAATCGCCTATTTCAAATTCGTCAAAATTAGAAACGTTGATACCACACTCGAAACCAGTTAAAACTTCTCGCACATCGTCTTTAAAGCGCTTCAGACCAGAAATCTGACCTTTGGCAACCTCTTTGCCCTTGCGCATGACGCTGGCTTTACCCGAGCGCATGATTTTACCCTCGAGCACGTATGAACCGGCAATGTTACCGCCGGCTTTTGGTACTTTGATGATTTGCCTGACTTCGGCGCGACCCACAAATTTGTCTTCAAAGACGGGTTCGATTGTGCCGCGAATCATTTTTTTGACTTCGTCGATCATTTCGTAAATGATGCGGTAGGTTTTGATCTCGATTTTTTTATTGTCGGCAATTTTTTGCACGCCACCCGATGGTGTGACCGAGAAACCCATGATTTTGGTGTCAATAGCGGTCGATGCCAAGAGCACGTCGCCCTCGGTTGGAGCGCCGATGCCCGCGAACAAAATATGCACTTCGACATCGTCGTTGTTCTCGCGCAACAAAATACCTTCAAGCGCCTCGAGTGAACCTTGGGTGTCGGCACGCAAGATCAGATTGACCTGACGTTTTTCGATCTTGACCTCGCCGACTTTGCCCAGCAAATCCTCGATACTCAAGCCTGCCGCTGCGCCCTTACCTTGCCCGATGGCAGCCTCGCGCTCGCTTTCGTCGGCGGCATCGACACGGATTTCTTTGCGCCCTGCGATGATCTCTCGAGCTTCATGTTCGTTCTTGGCGCGTTTGACCAACTCGCCAGCGATTGGCGTTTGACTGAAGCCCAGCACTTGCACCGCCACGCCAGGTTTGGCGCTGGTGATGCGGTTGCCGAAGCTGTCGGTCATGGCGCGAACCTTGCCGTACAATTCGCCGACCACCAAGAAATCGCTGACCTCGAGTGTGCCGCCCTGAACCAACACCGTGGCGAGGACACCCGCTTGCTTGTCCACTTTGGCTTCGATAATCACGCCAGCCAACTCGCCTTCGGGGTCGGCGCGTAAATCCTCGAGTTCGGCGACCAAGCTCAGATTCTCGAGCAAATCATCGATACCTTGACCGGTTCGGGCGCTGATTTGCACGACTATCGTATCGCCGCCGTAAGCTTCAGGAATCAGTGTGGCGTTGGTCAAGTCTTGCATGACCTTGTCGGGGTTGACGCCCGCAATATCGATCTTGTTGATGGCAACCACGATTGGCACTTTGGCGGCTTTGGCATGGGCAATCGCTTCACGGGTTTGCGGCATGATGCTGTCGTCTGCCGCGACCACAATCACCGCAATGTCTGCCACTTGCGCCCCTCTGGCGCGAATGCTGGTAAACGCCTCGTGACCTGGCGTATCAATAAACACAATTTTGCCGCGCGGCGTGTTCGCCTCGAACGCCCCGACGTGCTGTGTGATGCCGCCCGCCTCTTTGCTGGCAACGTTGGAACTGCGAATGTAATCGAGCAAACTGGTCTTGCCGTGATCGACGTGACCCATGATCGTGACCACGGGCGGACGATGCGGAATTTCTTTGGCGGGTTTGACAGGCTCAGTCTTGGCTGGTTCGGGGTTTGCAGTTTCAATCACAACTTCGGTACTCGAGTCATTTTTTGAGGGTTTAACTGGGTTTTCGACAGTCGTCTCGAGTGGTGTTGGGGCAACACCAGCGCCAGACTTCAATTCGTCTTCGACAAGACCTTTAACGATCTCGGCAGTTTCATCATCGATGGTGCTCGAGGCGGTTTTGGCATCAACGCCCATACCGTGCAGCATCTCGAGCATTCGTTTACTTTCAATGCCAAGTTCTTTGGCAAGCGCATGAATTCTTACTTTCGACATCCGAACCTCCGAGGGTTTTAACCCTGAATTGCTTGAGTGACTTGTTTTATCTCATAAGCGGGTTTGCTTTCCTCAGAAAGATTTTTTCTCCAAAACCCGAGCGCCTCAACCAGTGTTGCGGCTTCGGCTCGAGCAAACTTTCCTAAACCTTTAATGCCCATACACTCGAGTTTGTCTTTGCAGACGTACCAACCGCGTCCCTCGAGCTTGCGACGGTCATCGGGCGTAAAACCTTGCTGGTTTTTTGCAATTCGTAACAATTCGCCTTGAGGTCGTCTGGCTCGGCACGCCACGCACGTCCGCACCGGAATTCGTTTTCCGAATTGGTCGCGCTGTTTGTGTGGTGCTCGAGTGACCTGACCCATGCTTATTCCTTTTGATCGCCACTTCTGGCATCGACCACTTCACCGTCTGGTGTGGCACTGAACAATGCCGCGAACTTGTCGGCGGCGGCACTCGGACGTGGCGTGCCACCGTCCTCGGCGGCGTCGCGCATGGCGGCGTCAAGGTCTGAAACGCTGGCGCTCTCTTGCAGGTCAATCTTAAAGCCAGTCAGTTTTGCCGCCAGACGCACGTTCTGACCGCCTTTACCGATTGCCAGCGACAACTGATCGCTTGTCACGGTGACTGTGGCTTCCTTGCCGTCCACATCGACTTCAATGCTGCCCACTTTGGCTGGCGAGAGCGAGTTTTTGATGAATTCCCTGGGGTTTGCGTCCCACTGAATCACGTCCACCCGTTCGCGCCCAATCTCGCTGGTGACCGCCTGAATCCGGTTTCCACGATGACCGATGCAGGCGCCAATCGGGTCAACGTTCGAGTTTCTCGAGAAGACCGCGATTTTGCTGCGCTGACC
>JANLWR010000943.1:0-7209 GCA_031364625.1 Deinococcales bacterium
CAACTCGGCATTGAATTAAAACTGCTCGCGCCAGCCACGGGCGCGGCATTGGTTGGGGCTGGAATGTTATCGCTCTTGTTGTTTCCATATTTGGCACTGTTGGTTCTTGGCAATGACCATCAAAAAGATTCAGGCAAGCCAGAAGTCAAGCTCGAGATCAAGCCTCGAGTACCGCAAGAAGAAATTCGAGGTACAAGCATATGAGCCAAGCCCGAATTGATCGTCCGCAAGCCATGACCTTCACAAGCTACAACCTCAACGCGCAACTCGAGCGACTTCGCGCCGACAGCCCTCTCGAAGCACACGGACGCGACAGCCTGTCACTGGTGCGCGACCCAGACATTGACATTGTGCTGCTGGTCTTGAAAGCAGGAGGTCATTTGAACGAGCACAGCGCACCTGGACCGATCAGCGTTTTGGTGCTTGAGGGACGAATTGTTTTTACGGCGAACGGTCAACGCCTTGAGGCTGGCGTGCACGACCTGATTACTTTGCCCGCTCACGCCCCGCACGCCGTTGAAGCGCTCGAGCCGAGCGCGTTGTTGATAACCATCGCCGCACCCAAACGGAAATCTGCACCGACATGAAACTGGCGCTCAAAGCACAACCAGACAAGTGCAGCCAACATTTGCTGGTTATTGATCCCGAAGAAGACCCGATGCTGCCCGTGCTGCTCGAGATTGGCAAGCTCGAGCCTGGTGAGATTCTGCTGGTGCATCACCATTGGGAATCGCCCGCTTTTTATGATGTGTGGAGTATGCGTCCCGACCTCGAGTGGTACGCCGAACCGGTCGGTTTGAATGAATGGTTGATCTGGGTTTACTGCCGAGGCAATACAGTATCTCGAGTTTGAAAACGAAAGGAGGTCAGATGAATAATTCAAATGTCTTGCAGGTGCTTGGCGTGGCGGGCAGCCTGCGCCGCGCGTCGTTTAACCGAGCGCTGCTGCGGGCGGCGCTCGAGCTTGCGCCCCAAAACATGAAGATTCAGATTTTCGATCTTGCGCCCTTACCGCTGTACAACCAAGACGAGGACGGTGAGCACGCACCGACTTCCGCTCGAGCCTGGCGAGACGCGCTGTGGGCGGCGGACGCCCTTTTGATTGTCACGCCCGAATACAATTACGGCGTGCCTGGCGTGCTGAAAAACGCGCTGGACTGGGCGTCGCGTCCACCGCAACACCAGCCGCTTAAGGGTCTGCCCGTGACAATCATGGGTACGACCCCAGGCATGTGGGGCACGGCTCGAGGGCAGGCGCAACTTCGGCAAAATTTTGTCTTTCCAAACGCGTTGGTGCTCAACCAACCCGAAGTGCTGATCGCGCAAGCCTCAGAAAAATTTGATACGGCTGGAAACTTGACTGACCAAACCACACGTACTTTTGTCAGCAATTTATTGGTCGTACTCGAAACCTGGACGCGGCAGGTCGGGCGACCTCGAGTTACGCCATAAGCCTCATGCAATGACCGCAATCGTTCCAAGCAATTCTCGAGCTATTGATTCAAAAGGAGACGAACATGAACGCTAAAACACCAGTGTTGTTTATTCACGGATTGTGGCTGCATCACAGCAGTTGGCAAAATTGGGTCAACCTCTTTAAAGAACGCGGTTATGACCCGATTGCACCAGGTTGGAATCTCGAGGCTGATACCATCGAGGAGGCTCGAGCGCACCCAGATCGTGTGGCGAATCAAAGTCTTGCAGAAATCGTTGAGCATTTTAGGAGTATTGCCGCGTCCTTGCCTGCCAAACCCATTTTGATTGGGCATTCGTTCGGTGGTTTGATTGCCGAAAAACTGCTCGGCGAGGATGTCGGTGTGGCTGGCGTGGCGATTGATCCCGCACAAATCAAGGGCGTGCTGCCCTTACCACTGGCGCAACTTCGGGCTGGGCTGCCAGCACTCGGCAATCCGTTCAACATTTCCAAAGCCATCTCGCTGACCAAAAAAGAATTCAAATACGGCTTTGGCAATGCCCTGACCGATGAAGAATCGGATAACCTGTTTGAGCGCTGGACGATCCCTTCGCCCGTTCGGGCGTTGTTCGAGGTGGCGGTTGCCAACTTTAACCCTCATGCGACTTCCAAAGTCAACACCCACAACGACACCAGGGGACCATTGTTGCTGATTTCTGGAACTGCCGATCACACCGCCCCAGACGTGACCACCCAAGCCGCATTTCACCTCTACCGAAATTCGCTGGCGGTCACAGACATCAAAAAATTCGAGGGACGTGACCATTCGCTCGTGATTGACCACGGTTGGCGTGAAGTGGCAAATAGCGTTTTGGACTGGCTCGAGGAGCACAGGTTGGCTGGCACTTCACAACCCCGCGAATTGGCGACAGATTAAATTTCGTGATCGTTCGAGCCGCGATGAAAATGTGATGGGGGCAGATTTTGTGATTGACGCTAGGCTGATCAACACTTTGTAAAATCGGCAACTCAAATCTGCCGCCCAGCAGCCTATGCTGATCGGGTACGGATTTTTGAAACTCGAGTTTGATCTCTTGGAGGTACAGCATGAAGGTTGGAATTAACGGTTTCGGACGAATTGGACGGCAAGTTTTTCGCATTCTCGCCTCTCGAGGGATTCAAGTTGTGGCAGTCAACGATTTGACCGACACGCAAACCCTGGCGTACCTGCTCGAGCACGACTCGAATTACGGCAAATACCCTGGCGAGATCGGTTTTGATGATTCCAATATTATTGTTGACGGGCGCAAAGTTGTCGTGCTCGCCGAAAAAGACCCCGCCCAACTGAGCTGGAAGCAACTCGAGGTGGACTTGGTGATCGAATCCACGGGTATTTTCACCAACGCGGAACAGGCTCGAGCACACTTGAAGGCGGGGGCGAAAAAAGTGTTGATTACCGCTCCCAGCGATTCATACGATTTCAGTGTGATCCTGGGCAACAACCAAGACGATTACGACCCAAAAAACCATGACATCATCACCAATGCCAGTTGTACCACCAACTCAATCGTGCCGCCCGTCAAAGTGCTCGACATGGCGTTTGGGATTGAAAAAGCCATGATGACCACGATTCACAGTTACACCAACGATCAACGAATTCTGGATTTGCCGCACAAGGATTTGCGTCGCGCTCGAGCCGCCGCGATCAACATCATTCCAACCACGACGGGCGTGGCAAAAGCCATCAATCAGACCTTGCCGCAGTTTGACAAATCTAACTTTGACGGTGTGGCAATTCGTGTTCCAACACCAGTCGGTAGCCTGTCCGACATCACCATGATTTTGAAGCGTGAGGTCACTCGAGATGAGGTCAACACTGCCCTGAAAATTGCCAGTGAGGGTTTTATGAAAGGCATTATTCGCTACAGCGAAGCCGAATTGGTCTCGAGGGATATTGTCGGCGACACGCACTCGAGCATCATTGATTCAAAATTGACCAAAACGCTGGGCAACATGGTAAAAGTTTTCAGTTGGTACGACAACGAATGGGGTTACTCGAGCCGCGTGGCGGATTTGGTCGAATTTGTTGGAGCATCGATATGAACGACGAATCAAAACTTGAGCAGCAACTCGATGAAGGACTCGAGGAAAGTTTCCCAGCCAGTGATTCTTTGGCAATTGATGCACCACGTCGGCAGTTGATGGACACCGTGCCGATTCAAGAATCTGGCGAACTTGAAGCTGTGGACAGGCAAGTATCACGACCCATTCCACCGAAGTAGGCAGGTTTTGATTCGCACCACCAAACTTCCTCGAATTTGCTTGAGAAACTTCGGAATATCGTCAGCGAAAGAATTTTTTAACTCGAGGAATTGGTGTAAAGCGCCAGATTATATCTAACGAAAATTGCAATATTTCTCTCGAAAGAGATTGCAGCAACATAAACCATGTTAGAGGATGTGCTTTCAGATGACCCTGTTTGAACAATTGGTGCTTGCCGCCGCCAACCGTCAGAGTCTCGAGCTTCGAGCACTGACGCTCGAGTTTCTGGCACAAAACTCGAGCTTTGAGCAAATCGCGCAACCCAATTTCTCTGATCCGTTACAGCTTGCCATTGCCGCAGGATTGCTCGAGATGTTCGCCACCCGCCGAGGACAGACAGCGCCAGATTGGGTCAAGAATTTCTCGAGTCCGACACCGTTTTTTTTGGTTGCGGCGGCGTTGCGGATGCCACGACTTCGGGAATTTTGCGAAACGAACGCGCCACCTGAGTTGCTGAAACGCGGTTTGTTTGCGCCGCCGAACTTTCTCGAGTTCGCCTGAATTGCAATTTTGGATCAATCGGTGTTTCCGCCATAACAAAACCGATGTGCTTTAAAGAACACAACGCCAGATTTTTGAAACGTATTCTCGCTTCATGATTCATCCCGAAACCCGCATTGGTCATGTTCACCTCAAAGTCGCCAATCTCGAGCGGGCGCTCGGGTTTTACCACGACATTCTGGGTTTTGAAGTCACCCAACGTTACGGCTCGCAGGCGGTATTTGTCTCGGCGGGTGGCTACCATCATCATATTGGCTTGAACACCTGGGAATCCCTGGGTGGTACGCCGCCACCGCCAGGGCATACAGGTTTGTACCACACGGCAATTTTGCTGCCAAATCGGCTCGAGTTGGCGCGGGTGCTCTCTCGTTTGGTGAAAGCCAATTACCCACTGACTGGCGCGAGTGACCACGGGGTTTCGGAGGCGATTTACCTCGATGATCCTGACGGTAATGGGGTCGAGTTGTACCGTGACCGCCCGAGGGAAGAATGGTCGTTTGACAAGGAAGGAAATTTACAAATGACCACAGGAGCGCTTGATCTGCGGGCATTGCTGCGCGAACTCGAGAAAGAGGTTGTATGAGCATCACTGGTTTGCATCACATCACGATTGTCACTGCCGACGCCAAACGAAACCTCGAGTTTTACACGAAAGTTTTGGGGTTGAGGCTGGTCAAGAAAACCGTCAATTTCGATGACCCTGGCAGTTATCACTTGTATTACGGCGACGAGGTTGGGCGTCCTGGAACATTGATCACTTTTTTCGAGTGGAAACACGCGCCCAAGGGTCGGCGTGGGATTGGCGGGACGCACCATTATGCGCTTGCGGTTTCTGATTACGCGGCGCTTTTAAAATGGAAGCGTCGTTTGACCGACCTTGGCATTTCGGTCAGTGGTCCACTCAACCGCAATTACTTTCAGAGCCTTTATTTTACCGACCCCGACGGAACAATTATTGAATTGGCAACCAAAGGACCTGGCTGGACGGTGGACGAAGCCCCAGACCAACTTGGGCAGCTCGAGCGCATCCCGCCCGAAAGCATGGAAATTGCCAACCGCGACCGTGCCACGATTGACGCCACAACCCACCCCGAACCCGTGCCAGAGATCACGCCAGACATGAAACTCGAGTTTGGCTTGCATCACATCAGCGCGGTCAGCAGTGATATTGTCCGTACCGATGACTTGTTGCAGGGGGTGCTGGGTTTGCGGCTGGTGAAACGCACCGCCAATTTTGATGACCCAAGCAGCAAACACTGGTATTGGGGCGTGGGCGACGGTGCTCCGGGTACGATCATCACGTATTTCGAGAACGACCCGCGCAAAGTGCAGCGCTCGAGCCTGGGGACGGGCTTGACGCACCATTACGCGTTTGCCACCGAAAATCAGAGCACTCAGCTCGAGTTGCGAGAAAGATTATTGATGGCGGGCGTGAATGTCTCGCCTGTGATGGACCGAATTTATTTTAAGAGCATTTACTTTGCTGACCCAAACGGGCATATTCTCGAGATTGCCACCAACGACCCAGGTTTTTTGATTGACGAACCCAAGGAAACGCTAGGCTCGGGTTTGAAACTCCCAGCGTGGCTCGAGTCAAAACGTGCCGATATTGAACGTGGTTTGGTTGCGCTGTGACATCAATTCACGAGAATCAAACTTTGCTGCAATCAGGCGCGACGCTCGAGACTGCCAAAGCCGTCATGATCTTGATTCATGGTCGTGGGGATAGCGCTCAGGGCATCATGGGTTTAAGTCAAGAATTCGAGCATCCAGATTTTGCGTTTTTCGCGCCTCAAGCCGCCAACAACACTTGGTATCCGTTTCGTTTTATCGAACCCACCAGCCGCAACGAACCACATCTCTCGAGCGCGATTCAAACCATCAAAAACACGCTCGAGATGACCAAAAAACACGTGCCGCTAGAACGCACATTCTTGCTTGGATTTTCGCAAGGGGCGTGTTTGGCGCTCGAGGTTGCCGCCCGTCACGGTGAAAAATTTGGCGGTGTAATCGCGTTTTCTGGCGGTTTGATCGGTGATATTCTCGAGTTTGAAAAGTACAAAAACCTGGCTCAAACCCCAATCTTTCTGGGCTGCTCGGATATTGACGCGCATATTCCCAAAACTCGAGTTGAAGAAAGCGCGGTTTTGCTCGAGAAACTGGGCGCGACCGTGACGATGCGCCTTTACCCCAATTTTGGGCACAGCATCAACGCAGACGAACTCGAGCAGGCTCGAGCCATCATTAAAACCAGTTTGGGGTAATTAAAAAATGCCAACAGGTTGTGGCAGCAATGCCCGAACGTTGTCGAGCAATTGTGGTTTGGTGATTGGTTTGAGTAAGTGCGCCTGCACCGTTTCGGTTTCAAAACGCGAACCCGACAAAATAATGACAGGAATTTCTGGATTCGAGTATTTGGTACGAATCGCCCGCACCACGTCAAAACCGCTTCCACCTGCTAAGTTGATGTCCAAGAGTGCCAAATCTGGACGTACTGTCTCGAGAATGGCGATGGCTTCTGGCACGGTGCTGGCATCAATCACGTTGTACCCGGCACGCTCGAGCACCAAGCGTTCAATGTTTCGCATGGCGGCAGTGTCTTCAACAACAAGAATGGTTTGAATATCAGTCATACAATCTAGCATTTTACTACAATTTAATTGGGTTCATGTTCAAAATCCCACTCGGAAATTAAACGAGCCTGATGCGATTCCCAATTCTCGAGCTTTGGTATTACGCCTCGGTTGGTGTTGGTTGCCAATTGGTGAACTTTGCCCAATCGTTTGCGCCAGACATGATGACATCAAACACGGGGTCTTTGATGTCGTAGTAAGCCTCCGCATTTTCTGGAAAATACCGTGCCAGTTGATGCTTGATTTCGCTGTAAGCGTCTCGAGCCATTGGGTGCGAACGCAAGTAGTCGCGGCAGAGTAAAGCGTAACGCTGGTTGAAGCGCCCCTCGACTCGGATAT
>JANLWR010000954.1:0-7780 GCA_031364625.1 Deinococcales bacterium
CTCGAGTACAAGTTGCCATTCGGGCGGCGGGTGGTTACAGCCTCAAAGCGGAACAGAGTCTTGTTAACCCTGCGCAGATTCTCGAGGATGGCGAGCAGTTGCGCGTGCCAAGCAAAAATGCGGTCGAAACCTCGAGTGCTGGGACTTCAGGCTCGAGCGCCAGCAATGCCCCAATTGAACGCATCAATGTCAATACCGCCAGCGCGAGCGAACTTGAGAACCTGCCTGGCGTCGGTCCAAAAATGGCAGCCAAATTGATTGCGGGCAGACCGTACTCGAGCATGAATGACCTTGATAAAGTCAAAGGTATTGGTCCGAGTATGCTGAAAAAACTCGAGCCTCGCGTGAAATTCTAAAATGAATCCCGATCCGCACGCCAGACTCTTCTCGAGTTTTGCGACCTTCCCCGTTTTTGGTGCGCTCGCGTTGATCTTGGGAATACTGCTTGAGGTCGCGGGATTGCCTGTGTTTTTGATGGTGCTCATCACGGTTGCCATCGCTGCCTTGGGTTTTGGTCTCTCGAGGTTGCAAGGCAACATTGGATTTGCCTTGATGCTGGCGGCGCTGCTGATTCCGTTTGGATTCTGGCGTTACAACACCACTGCACACCAACCCGACCCGCTTGCCAATCTCGAGGGACGCATTCTTGAGTTTGAAGGCTATTTTGACGGGCGTGTGCTTTACACCAATCGCGGCGGTTTGAGCGTTTCGCCGCGCAAAGATTTAACCCCAGGGCGTTGGCGTGTCAAAGGCAGGCTCGAGCCAATCAATTGGTACAGGAATCCTGGCGTCTTTGACCTTGGCGCATGGCTGGCACGTCGTGGGGTGCTGCACGGTTTAAGACTCACCTCGAGTACGCGTCTTCCAGGACAGAACTTCCTCGAGCCAGCCCGTGTACACCTCGAATCTGGCGTTAAAGCGAATCTTCAACCTCGAGAAGCCGCCTTCATGAACGCCTTGATTCTTGGCGAAACCGATGATCTTTCAAACCTGCCCGACCTCGAGAATGACTTGACCTGGCGCGACGTTTTTGCCCGTTCTGGCTTGTCGCACATTCTGGCGCTCTCGGGACAGCAAGTCACGCTGTTGGTTGCCGCACTCGGCTTGGTGCTGGCATTCATGGGCGTTTGGCGTTATCCAGCCCTGATTGGACTGCTGGTGTTTTACACCCTTGTCACTGGCGCTAGTCCTAGCGTCACTCGAGCCGCTTTGATGGGTGTGGCAGTTCTGTTCTCGCAACTGTTTGGTCGCGGCAAACTCGAGATCATGCCCACCATTGGTTTAAGTGCCATTTTTGCTTTGGGATACGCTCCCCAATGGATTTTTGATCTAGGTTTTCAACTGAGTTATTTGGCAGTCATCGGCATGGCGTTGTTCCTGCCACCTGTTCAACTCTGGCTCGAGAAACGCTCCAACCCCATTCGATTCTTGGGCAGTGCGTTCGCCGTGACCTTCGGCGCTCAAGCCCTGACGCTGCCACTTGCCACCTCGAGCTTTGGGCTTATCCCATTGTTCTCGCCTTTCGTAAATTTGTTTGCTGCGGGTTTAGCCTTTGTCCTCGTGCCAATCGGATTTTTGGCGGCAGCACTCGGCGCTGGTTTGGGCGGAATCGTCAACCTCATCACCCAACCGTTCGCCTGGTTGCTGCTCGAGCTGGCGCACATTTTCGCGTACTCTCCCGCCCTCGAGTGGGGACGCATCTCGAGCGCGGGAATGTTGGCGTATTACGCCGTGATTGCCGCAATTGGTTTAAGCCTGTACGGAAAATTGCGTTTTCAACTGATGCTGGTGGTTTTGATTGCCGCCGTGATCGTGACAGGCTTGCTGGGCAAACGCCCGCATCACGAAATCGTCTACTTTGACGTGCATCAAGGAGACTCGAGTTTAATTCGCCTGCCCGAAGGTGACATTTTGATTGACGGTGGTGGCACGCCACGCGGCGATTACGACATCGGCGCTCGAGTGATCGTGCCAGCGTTAAGGGCGATGGGCGTCAAGCGTTTGCTGGCAATTATTGGCACGCACGCCGATAGTGACCACATCGAAGGCATCAGCGCCGTGCTGAAAAAAGTCAAAACCGATGTGCTGATCTTGGGGCAAGACAAAGTTTACGGTGTTGACCCCGTTTTGGACGCCGTGAAAACCGCCGCCGAATTCGCTCGAGTTCCAATTCGGATTGTCAGGCGCGGCGAAACTTGGCGACTTGGCGAAGCGATAATCGAATTCTTGCACCCAGGGAACGAAATGTCCGAAGATGACAACACCAACAGCGTGATTTTTACCCTCGAGTACCGTGGGCGTAAAAGTCTGTTTTTGGGTGACGCGCCCAGCGAAATCGAGGCGCAAATTCATCCTGGCAAGCTCGAGGTGTTAAAACTTGCGCATCACGGCTCGAGGTTTAGTAGCAGCGAAGAACTGCTCGACAAAACCCGTCCGAGCATTGCGATCATCTCGAGCGGTGCAGAGAATACTTACGGACATCCGAATGCCGAAGTGCTAGACCGCGTGAAACGCCATAACATGCGCGTTTACCGAACAGACCGTGACGGCGCGATTCATTACGATTTGGAAACGGGTACGATCACGCTCGAGCGACCAAACGACAAAGCTGGAACAATTGGCATTGCAGGCAAACGCCCTCGAGTTCGCGTGACCACGCCGTAAAGTAGGGGCGCTGCTTCTTGACTATAAAATGCACCTGACGGGCATAGTCGCTTGCTGCGCCCTGGATGACGAGAAATTCTTGAGGCTGTGCGTAAAAGTTTTTAGAGTACCCAAAGGAGCGCATCATGCTAAAAATTCAAAGCAGTGAGATCAAAACCAAACCCGCTCCCGTAGAATATTTTACTGGAACGGTCTGGGTTGAAGCCCTTTCAGAAAACTTGCTCGAGGTTCAGGTGTTTCGGGTGACGTTTACGCCTGGAGCACGAACCGCTTGGCACACGCACCCAAAAGGGCAAACGTTAATCATCACCTCTGGCAACGGCTTGTTCCAAAAACGTGGTCAAGCCGTGCAAACCATGCAGCAAGGCGATGTGATCGTGATTCTCGAGGATGAAGAGCACTGGCACGGTGCGAGTCCAAACAGTTTGATGCAGCACCTGGCGATTCAAGCTGTCAGTGCGGGTGTTGGTGCTCAGTGGCTCGAGCATGTGACGGATGAAGATTACTCGAGTTTTGAAAAGCCCGGAATGAATTCACCAGATTGACGTGGTATATACCTTGATTTATACTATTTATCGAGGTGCAACATGCGAACCGCAAAAATCTTTCAAAATGGACGGTCACAAGCCATTCGGATACCCAAAGAATTCCAATTTGATGGTACAGAAGTCATCATTCAAAAACACGGAGATGCCGTCATTCTCGTCCCTCACGAAAAAGCATGGGCGGTATTTTTAGAGGGATTAAACGGATTCTCGAGTGATTTTATGGCTGATGGTCGAGAACAAGGGCAAGACCAGGAAAGAGCCACCTTTTAATGTATTTGCTCGACACGAATATCTGCATTTTTGCGATCAATCAAAAACCAGAATACGTGATCCAAGCCATTGAAAAAAACTTAAAGGCAGGCATTTACATTTCCGCTTTAACCCTTGCCGAACTGGAATTTGGCGTTGAGAACAGCCGAGACATTGAACGCAACCGCATTGCATTGTTAAAATTCGTATCAATTTTTAACATCCTCGATTTTGATGACGCAGATGCCATATCCTACGGCAAACTTAAATCAGAATTGAGGAAAAAAGGTCAACTGATTGGACCCATTGACATGCTGCTGTCCGCACAAGCCATCAGCAAAGCACTGATTTTTGTGACAAACAACACCAGCGAATTCAGTCGAGTCTCGAGTTTGATTATTGAAGATTGGTCGCTCGAGAGAAATTAAACCCAGTCTGGGACATTTTTTAAAAGTAGGAAGCTCGAGAAATCTTGTAACCTCGAGATGTCACACCAAGAACGGTTGAACTCGAGCTTTAACGTTTGACCTCGAGATTCAATGTAAACCCAGACCGAAAAGGTTCATCCACAGCGTATTTCACGCCGTTGATGATGCGGTCTGGAATTGGCGCAACCCTGATCGTGCCGCGTTTGGCGCTTAAAGACAGTCGCGGCGTCATGATTAAACTAAACTCGAGCGCGTTGATGCCCGCAACGGGTCTTGTGTCGTTGCCCAAACTGATTTTGTAGCTTTGACCCGTGTCATCGCTGCCTATGACTTTACCAGCCTCGAGCGCCTCTTGAATAAGCTGCATGTTCGAACCCAAATTGTAATTTGGGGGTAAACGCAATGACACTCGAGCACGGCTGTAGGTTTTAAAACCTTCGATGCTGTAAATGCTCAGACTGCTTTCACCAAGTGCTTGATAAAATCCAATGGCAACCACGTCTTCAAGTGCTTCTGAAGCCCGCTCTCGAGCTTGTTTGATGCTGGGGGCTTCTTGAAAATCGCGGATTGAACGAAAATTGAGCGCCGTAACAATCGGTTCGCCCTCTTGTCCATCTTGTCCAATCAACGCCGCTCGGTAAGCGACATTTTCGCCAGGGTTAGGACCAAAATCGGCAGCGTTCAAAACAAAGTTTAAAAAATACGCTGGTGTGGAATCCGTAAATTGATGTTGAGGTCGCACCTCGAGTTTGGAAAGGTCAATCACGATACTCGAGCCGCCCAGAACAGGAGTCATCCGAAGTCCTTTGGTAAGTCCGTTTGGGCTGAGGTAAATGAAATTGACACGCATTCCAGCTTCGCCAAGCACGGCGTAAGTTGGCAGGTTGGCTTGTAAAAACCGTAATTTCCCAGAACCAAAATATTCAAAATTGGCATTGAGAACGGGACTTGATGAAGTTGGTTGGAACGGTTCGATGATTCGATCTCCAGCCGCCAATGCCAGCCCAAACCCAACCAGAACCACCACCGAAGCGCGTTTCAGAATCTCGAGTGTCATGGTTTTTCATACGTTATGCAGGTGAGAAACCTCTGGTGGTTGAATTGTGAAATTTCAAGCCTCGAGGTCTGAAATAAAGAAATTAGGAGAATTACAAGATTTTTATAATTCCCCTAATTCGAGTATAAATTGCCACAAAAGTTCGTCATGGAATTCGATTTGAACCTCAAGGCTCAAAACCATGTCAAAATGATGCCATGAAAGTTCTTGTCACTGGCGGCGCGGGTTACATTGGCAGCACGATTGCAAGCGCTCTCGAGGAGGGCGGGCATACCCCAATCATTCTGGACAGTTTGGTTCGTGGTCGTGCCGAATTCGTGCATGGTCGCGCTTTTTATCAGGGTGATATTGCCGATGCAAGCTTGCTCGAGAAAGTTTTCAAAGACCATCCTGAGATTGTGGCGTGCGTGCATTGTGCGGCGTTAATTCTTGTTCCCGAATCGGTGGCGCAACCATACTTGTATTACAGCGAAAACGTGGCGAAAAGCCTCGAGTTGTTCAAGAACCTGAACGCTTTGGGTTGCAACCGCGTGGTGTTCAGCTCGAGCGCCAGCATTTACGAGATCAGCGACGGTTCGCAAGTCACCGAAGATTCTCGGGTGAACGCCAAAAGTCCTTACGCCCGCACCAAGCAAATCATGGAAATGGTGCTCGAGGATTTCAGTCGGGCTTATGGTCTAAACGCGATTGTGCTGCGCTATTTCAACCCGATTGGCGCTGACCCGAAAATGCGTTCTGGAATGCAGATCAAAGAAGTTTCGCACATTGTGCCCAAACTGGTCGAGGTTGCAATGGGGCGCGAGGCGGTCTTTAAAGTGCATGGCACGCAGTATCCAACCAGGGACGGCACAGCAGTTCGGGATTACTTGCACATCTGGGATTTGGCGGTCGCGCACGTCAAAGCCGTCGAAGAATTCGATAACGCCCTGACCAAACACCGAGTGAACACTGGTGACTCGAGTCTCGGGTTTTTGATTATCAACCTTGGCACGGGCAAAGGTGTGACCGTGCGCGAATTGGTGGCTGCCTTCGAGCGTGTTTACGGCAAACCCGTGCCTACCGAAGACCATCCGCCGCGTCCCGGCGATGTCGCGGGTGTTTACGCCAACCCAGACCGTGCGCTCGAGTTGATCGGTTGGAAAGTCGAGCGAACCATCGATGAGGGTATTGCGACCTCGCTCGAGTGGGGCAGACGCCGCAAAGACGTGCTCGGGTACTAATCGTAATCTTGAAACTCGAGCTTCGGTTTTTTCGCGGCTTGTTTGGCGCGTTTTTCACTTGCCAGTTGCTCGAGCAACGAATTGGTGCGTTCAAGCGACCCAGTCAGGGTTTCTTTGGCTTCGATTACGGTTTCCTCGAGTAGCAAATCGCGGTACTTTGCCCAGTCGGAATTATCTGTTTGCAAGGTTTTAAGGCTGGACTCGGTACTCAGCCAGCCCAGAAGCGGTTCGGTGGTGTCAATGTCGCGTTCCTCGAGTGCGGCTTTTGCCAGTTCGACGGTCGGTTCGTTGTTGTTCATCCAGGCATGAAGCGCTTTGGCTTTCACCTCCAGAATCTCGAGCACCATGTCTTCAAAACCATCACAATCCAGCACCGCCTCGAGAAAGGCGTCTGGGGTGATTTGGGTTTTGCTTTGGCGTTTTGCCATGAACGTATTTTACACTTGAGATTTGAACTGGTGGGCTGTCAATTGATGGCATTTTTGTGACAATTCACAAACTCGAACTTTTTTGACCAGTATGCAAATTTGAACTCGAGTCGCAATCAATCAGTAATGTCTTTCAAGATCCCTAACGATTTTCTTCAAGACCATATAGACTGCAGGTCATGAACAAAATTGTATTGATGGTCGGTTCAAGCCTTGCGCTTGCCACTGCGGTCATGACCTCCGATGTCAACGCCGCCCCGCGCCCTGACGCTCCACCCCTCGCTCTTCGCGGTACACATTCTGTTGGCGTGCGCACCCTACAAATCATGGACGCCAGCCGTAAGCGCCCCCTGACGCTCGAGGTTTGGTACCCAGCCAAACTGAGCGCCAACCAGAGCGAAAATACGATTTACAAAGCGACCATTGGCAGTACAAAATTTGATCTTGCAGGACTTGCCGCCAGAGATGCCACTGCCGAAGCTGGCAAGTTCCCACTGGTCATCCTCTCACACGGACAGGCAGGCTCGAGGTATGTCATGACGTACCTGACCGAACACCTCGCCTCACAAGGTTTTGTGGTTGCCGCAATTGACCACACGGGCAGCACTTACGACGACATCACACCGCCAGCCTACATCTCGAGCTTGGTTGACCGCCCGTTAGACGTGCTGTTTAGCATTGGAGAAGTTGCCAAAGCCGTACCAACCAGCGACGGAGACAACGTTGCCCTGATGGGTTACAGCTACGGTGGTTATACCGCTTTGAACGCCGCAGGTATTGGTCTGGACAAAGCCAATTTAACCGATTACTGCAAAGCCAGCAACAACGAAGGTCCTTGTTTTGCCCTGCCGTACTTTGATGGCGTCACCCCAGCCCGAGGCTCGAGCGTGGTTAAACCCGACCCTCGAGTCAAAGCCGTGTTCGTCATGTCACCCTACGGCATTCCGTGGTTGAGCGCCCAGCAATTCAAGGACATGCGCGTGCCATTGTTCGTTGGTGTTGGTGAAAATGATGACATTGCAGTGTACAAGCGCGATGGTCAACAAGCGTTCAACCTTTCTGGTTCGAGTGCCAAATACCTGCTGTCGCTGGCATCCGCCTCGCACAACGTTTTTACCAACAACCCACCAGAATCGGTCAGAAGCAACTGGACAGATTATGAGCGTTGGTTTGAACCCGTTTGGGA
>JANLWR010000004.1:0-10789 GCA_031364625.1 Deinococcales bacterium
GAACTCGCGCCAGTGCTGGGCTGGAACATTTTTTTTGCGCTGTTCACCACCATTTTTAACGTTTTCGCTGGTGTGACGCTCGGGGTGTTGCTCCATAAAAAACGCCTGAGGTTTCGCAACGTTTACCGTTCAATTTTATTCCTGCCCTGGGCAATCCCTGCGGTCATTTCGATTCAGATGTGGCAAACCTTGTTCAACACCAACTTTGGCGCGATGAACCGTTTGCTGGGCTTGTTCGGTTTTCTACCCGCCCCTTGGCTCGACAACCCACTCTGGGCAAAAGCCGCGATTTTGCTGGTCAATTTATGGCTCAGTTTTCCATTTTTCATGACCGCCACTTTGGGCGCACTCACCACCATTCCAGAAGAACTCTACGAAGCCGCCGAGGTGGACGGGGCAACACCCTGGCAACGCTTCCGATTCATTACCCTGCCACTGATTCAAATGCCGTTTACACCCATTGTCCTCTCGAGTTTTGCTGCCAGTTTTAACAACATCAACCTGATTTACTTGCTGACTGCCGGCGGTCCAGTCCAAGAAGGCAGGTTGCCCAACGCCCAAAGCACCGACATTTTGCTGTCTTGGGGCTTCAAGACCGCCTTTCAATCTGGCACAGGACAAAATTACGGACTTGCCAGCGCCATTGCCGTGGTGGTCGGGATTATTACGGTTTCGATTTCCTTGTTTAATTTTCAGTTCTCTGGTGTTTTCAAAGACACGTCCGTCAGCGACGACAAACCGACTTTTTCCCGAAACTCGAGATTCCCCAAAATTGGGACTTGGCTTGGCTGGATTGCAGTCACCGCCTTTGTTGGCACGCTGCTCTGGTCGATTATTGGACTGGCAGGCAGTGTCAAACCAAAATCGTTCGCCATTTTGTACCCCGTCAGCGGACCCGAAATGGTCTTGCTCGGCTTATTGCTCGTGATTGCCGTGTTCGCAGGCATTGCCTACCTCACTTACCGCGTTGCGCTGCGCAAAACCCCTCGAGTCACCTATGTCAATATTCTTTCAACCCAACTCACCCACGGTTTTTTCTGGCTGGTCATCATTGGCACGATTTACCCCATCATGTACGTGCTCTCCGCCTCATTTGACCCACTTAACCGTTTGACCCAAGCCTCCCTTGGCACAAGCCAAGAACCACTGTTAACTCGCGCTCGAGTCATCCCGTCGCTCGAGGGGCTGGATTTGAGCAATTACGCCAAACTGCTCGACGGCGTGGTGATTCCAACCTGGCAACTGCTTGGACTGGTTTTGGTCGTGCTGACCGCTTTTTTCTGGGCATTCAATCAATGGCTGGTTTCAAAAAACCCAACTCGAGCTGGCGAATCACGCTCGAGTATCGCTGCCTGGATCACGTTGCTTGGTGTGGCAGTTTTGATTTTGTCACTTTCACCCGCGCAATTTACCAGCGCCAACCCAAGTTCTAAATTCTTACTCTGGATTCGCAATACCTTACTGATTTCGGGCAGCACGGGTTTAATCACCATGATTGTGACCACCACTGCGGGCTATGCGCTCGCAAGGTTGCGGTTTTTTGGTCGTATGGGCTTTTTGCAAACCATTATTTTCTTGCAAATGTTCCCCGGTTTGCTCGGCTTGGTCGCCACGTATTCTTTAATCAATTACTTGGGTTTGGTCAACACCTTTTCAGGTTTGATTCTGGCGTACTCGGGCGGCGTGATTTCGTTCGGCATTTGGGTCTTTAAGGGTTACGTCGAAACCCTGCCAGCCAGCCTCGACGAAGCCG
The DNA here is from genome assembly GCA_031364625.1 of Deinococcales bacterium. Lineage (GTDB taxonomy): Bacteria > Deinococcota > Deinococci > Deinococcales > JAAFIG01 > JANXTZ01. Next base: position 1,754 of record JANLWR010000004.1, read on the forward strand.
CGCTGGTGGACGGTTGTACCCGTTGGCAAGCCTTCTTGCGCATCATTTTGCCACTTTCCGCGCCAGCCCTGGTGTTTATTTTCTTGCTGCAATTTATTGGCACGTACACCGAATTTTTTCTGGCAAACGTGATCGTGACCGGCGCAGAAAATTGGAATGTTGGCGTGGGCTTGCGCTCGTTCACCGCCGGACAATTTACGGTTTCTTACGGACCTTTTGCCGCCGCCGCCGTGCTTGGCGCAATGCCAATCGTGATTCTGTTTTACAGCTTTCAAAAAGTCTTTGTTTCTGGTTTGGCAAGCGGCAGTGTCAAAGGCTAATTTCTCGAGCCTTCTGAATTCAACAATTCCCGTCATCTCAAGTCAAATGAGGTTATTTGAATGCGTCAAGTTTTAAACATCAACACCGATTGGCAATTTACCCCGCGTGACGAACCTTTGGCGCAATTTGAGGGCGCGAAGCTCGAGTTTGAGCGCGTCTCTTTACCGCACAGCAACATGCTTTTGCCGCACAACAACTTTTCGGAAACCGAATACTGTTTTGTCAGTTGGTACAGACGCGATATTTTTGTGCCACTCGAGAATATGGGGCAGCGTGTTTTTGTTGATTTTGATGGGGTCATGATCGCCGCGCAAGTGTTCGTGAATGGCGTGGCAGTTGAAGGGGAGCATCGTGGTGGTTTCACACCATTCTCGAGGGATATCACGGAGTTTGTGCGTTTTGGAGCAGTGAATCTTTTGAGTGTGCGCGTGGATTCGACTGAACGCGCCGACATTCCGCCGTTTGGTGGTTTGGTCGATTACCTGTGCTTTGGTGGCATTTACCGCGATGTATTCTTGCGGTTTAGCGATCACGTTTTTGTCGATAACATGGCGACTTTGACTGGTCAAATTTTAGAATCCGAGAAAAGTTTGGTCGTGAACGCTCGAGTGGTGAACACCAATTCAGCGCCAGCAACCATGACGGCACAAGCCAATTTGTACGATACTGACACGCTCATCGCGTCGCAAAAAATTCAGATCACCCTCGAGCCTGGTTGTGATACTGCCGCCTATTTTCAATTTCAACACTTGAACGTTTCACTCTGGGAACTCGAGCATCCAAAATTGTACAAGCTCGAGGTGCAATTGCAAAACGGGGATGCGCTGAGCACCCAAGTTGGTTTTCGCAGCGCCGAATTTCGTGAAGATGGCGCGTTTTACCTCAACGGCAAGGCTTTAAAACTTCGCGGCTTAAACCGTCACCAGAGCTTTCCGTACATTGGCATGGCAGCCCCAGCGCGGTTGCAACGCAAAGACGCGGAAATCATCAAGTTTGATTTGGCTTGCAACATCGTGCGCACCAGCCATTACCCGCAATCGCCGCACTTTTTAAACCATTGCGACGAGGTAGGCTTGTTGGTGCTCGAGGAAATTCCAGGTTGGCAGCACATTGGCGATACGGCTTGGCAAGAGGTTTCCAAGCTCGAGTTACGAGCCATGATCGAGCGAGACCGCAACCATCCGAGCATCATCATGTGGGGCGTGCGCATCAACGAATCGCCAGACGATCACGACTTTTACAGCGCCACCAATCAACTGGCGCACGAGCTTGACCCGAGCCGTGCCACGGGCGGCATTCGTTGTTTTCATGGTAGCGAATTGCTCGAGGATGTGTACACCATGAACGACTTCCAGTATGACCTCGGCACGCCCGACGCCAAGAAGTATTTGGTGACCGAATACGGCGGTCACATGTACCCGACCAAAACTTTTGACCAAGAGGAACGGGTGGTCAAGCACATGTTGCATCACGCGCACATTCTCGAGCAAGTTTATTCAATGCCAATTTTTGGCGGCATTGGCTGGTCTGCCTTTGATTACAACACCCACGCCCAATTTGGCAGTGGCGACCGAATTTGCTATCACGGCGTAATGGACATTTTCAGACAACCCAAACTGATTGCCGCGCTTTACGCCTCACAACTCGAGGTTTCCGAGCGCGTGGTACTCGAGCCGATGACCTATTGGACACGCGGCGATTTGGACGAGGGTCGTATTTCGCCGCTCTGGATTTGCAGCAATTGTGACCGTGTGGATGTGCTGGTGGACGGCATCAACCTCGGTGCGGCGCGGCGTCTCGAGCGTTTTTCGCATCTGCTAAACCCGCCATTTGTCATGGATCACATTCCCGGCGGTTGGGGGCAGCACTTCGGTGAACTCGAGGTGCTAGGTTACTCGGGCGGCGTGCTGGTTGAGAGAAAGAAAATTGCTGCCGACGGCGTACCCGTCAAGCTCGAGGCGCAACTTGACGACGATCAAATCAACGCCGACGGTGCGGACATGACGCGCCTGAGTTTGCAAGCCACAGATCAGTACGGCAACATTCAACCGTTTGCGTTTGATGTGGTCAACCTCGAGGTTTCAGGACCCGCCGTGATTGTTGGACCAAATCCTGTGGCATTGATTGGCGGACGGGTTTCGGTGTTTGTCAAAGCCACCACCGACGCTGGCACGATTCGGATTCGGGCTAAAACCGCCAGACTCGCGGCTAAACCGCTAACCCTGCACAGTGCTGCGCTTGAAGAAATCAGGCTGCTCGAGTTGAGTCGGTAGCCCGAGCGTACCGAATCACATCACCCTCGAGCTGTGAAAGTTCACCATTTTGGTGCAGATACTCGAGGTGCGCCAGAGTTTCGGTCAGGGCAAAACGTCGTCCTGTGGGGTTTAATTCCCTGGCAAACAAAATAAAACTGGCTTCAAAGGCATTCATGGGTCTTAAAAGTTGCGTGCGCAATTCGTCCAGTCTGGCATGGTGGTGCAAGGTGATCTCGAGGGCGCGTTCGGCGGCGTTTTCAATGATCGGTCCGTAATGTCCGACCACGGCTTTGATGGGTGCAAGTTGTCTGACTTGCTCGAGTGATTGCAAATAATCTTTTAATGGGTTTGGTCTGGAATTCGCCCACAAACCGACATTCGGCGTGATGCGCTCGAGAATCACATCGCCAGCAATCAAGAGCTTTTCCTGCACGTTCCAGAGCGTCAAATGCCCGTCGGCATGACCTGGCATCCAGAGGACTTCAAAGGTTTTTTCGGCGAGCGGGAGCGTGTCCCCAGGTTGCAAAGGTATCAGTACAGAATTTGCCCCAACCCGATCACGTGTGGCTCGAGCATCCACCCGAATGCCCTCGAGTTCGTCTGTGGGTAAACCATGCCGTGCAAAATGCCGCACGTGACCCTCGAGCCAATTCTCCCAGTCGTTCCAATGGTTCGCACCGCGAGTAATGTCCAACTCGAGCATCAAAATCTGGCAGTTTGACTGGTTTTGAATCCATCCCGCCAAGCCGTAATGGTCTGGGTGATGATGCGTAATCACAATGCGTTTCACGTCTTTAAACTCGAGCTTGAGTTCATGCAGCGCGGCTTCAAGTGCGGCTCGAGCCTCAGGCGTATCGAGGGCGCAATCGACCAAAGTGACGGGTTGCGCGGTGTCAATCAACACGGTCACGAATTTCATCGGGTACGGGATTGGAATTTGTACCGCGAACAACGTTTGGGTCACTGCAATCATTTTCGTGCTTTGTAAGCCGACTCGAGAATCACAGAGGTGTGCATGACTTTGACATTCACGTTAAATTGCCGTGTTCCAGCCTCGAGTTGCAACATGCAGCCAGGGTTTTCGACCGCCAGAATTTGGGCGCCCGATTCTTTGACGCGCTGCATTTTGCCAGCCAATATTTTCTGGCTCATTTCAGGGTGCGTGATGTTGTAAATTCCTGCCCCGCCGCAACAATCGCTGGCATTCTCGAGTTCGGTCAATTGCACCAGTGGGTTTTCGCGCAAGACTTCCCTGGGCTGATTGCAAATACTTTGGGCGTGGCACAAATGGCAGGCGTCTTGGTAGGTCACGTTCATACTCGGCGAATCTTCTTGATCCCAAGATGCACCTTCGGGCGGGATCGCGATCTGCGGCAGGTCGCGCAAGCCATGCTTTTTTAAAAATTCCGAAAGCCCGTAACTTTTCTGGCTGAAACGCTCGGCTTTGGCGGCGTACTCGGGGTCGTCTTTAAAATACTTGGCGTACTTTTTCAGTTCCGCACCACAACCCGCACAGTCCGTAATGATCGCCTCAACCTCGAGCGAGTCATACAAGTCCAAATTGCGCTTGGCAACGATGTTGAAGCCTTCAAGATCGCCCTCTTCAATCGCGGGAGCGCCGCAACAAGTGGTGTCCCTTGGGGTCGTGACCTCAAAACCGTTGATGGTCAGCACGTTCACGGTGGCGCTCGAGGCTTCACTGTAAAACGCGTTCATAAGGCAACCCAAGAAGAATGCAACTTTCCCGCGTTCTTCACCCACGGCAGGGGTCACGGGCGCAACTCGAGTTCGCATGGCTGGCGCTATTTTTTCGGGCAGGATATTCTCGAGTTCGGCAAGCTTTTTGCCCACACTGCCAAATTTCTCGAGAATTTTTGTCGAGCGTACAAATTTTTGCAGCCCCAAACCCTGATACGCCCGAACCCCAAAGTTCAGTGCATCCCACGCCCACGGGTGCTTGAACGGCTCGAGAATCGCTTTCATCTTAAAGTTGTGGGCTTTGCCGCCCTGTAACGCCACACGGGTTTCTACAGCCATCTCACCGGGTTTTACGCCGCTTGGACAGACGGTCTGGCAGGCGCGGCAATCCATGCAGTCATACGCCGCACCCAGCACAACCTCGAAATTATCGGTCAGACCCTCGGCGGCGGCACGGTATAGCATGACCCGACCGCGCGGCGATTGAATTTCCTCACCCGTGTGCTGGTAGGTCGGACAGACGCTCAGGCACACGCCGCACTGCACGCAGATGTCCGAACCCGCGATCAAATCGCCCGCGTTCATAAATCGCTGCTCGAGGTTGGCTGCCGAAACTGGCTCGAGGGTGGCTGCGCTCATGACCTCATTGTACGTGAGGCTGTGGCTCAAACCAGAGACACTTGGCTAGAGCAGAACCACACACAGAAGTTTCTAAGCCGTGCAGCAAGAATCTCGAGCTTCATCGGCAGTATTTTGTGCCGCCCAACTCGGGTTAGACTCCGAGCATGAGTCTCGAGCGTGTCCGCGTAGAAAAAATAGTTTCTGGTGCTTTGGGTTTAGCCCGCATCGATGGTCAAGTGGTGCTGCTGGCGGGGGCATTGCCAGGGGAACTGGTCGAAGCCAAAGTCAGCGCCCGCAAAGGACGGCTCGAAGGCACGGTCGAATCCGTCATCGAACCATCACCAGGTCGCGTGGATTTACCGCGTGGTGCGCCGCCAACCATGGATTTTGGCTTTGCCGATTACGCCACGCAACTGAGCTGCAAGCAAAGCATCGTCCAAGATTCGCTCGAGCGCATCGGTAAACTCGAGTTTGAAGTCATGCCGACCCAAGCCAGCCCGCTCGAGTGGCGTTACCGCAACACCGCCCAGTACATGGTCACGCCGCTTGGACTGGCGTACCGTGAACGCGCCTCGCACGATGCCAAAGTCATCCGTGACGATCCGCTCGTCTGCGAATTCATTGCCTCGGGCGTTCAAGACCTCGACATGCGTCTGCTCGAGCCAGCCTCCGAAATTGCTTTTCGTGCCAGCCTCGAGACGGGCGAAGTGCTGGTGGCGCTCGTGGGCATCGGTAAATCCCGAGAATATTACAGCGCCCGCGAACACCTGCGCGACCTTGGCGTGACGGGCGTCAGTTTTGCCTTTGCGAGTACCGCAGGACGCTTCCGTGATGGCGTGCAACACTTGTGGGGTGAAGAAAATATCCTCGAGCGTTACGGCGATTTTGACCTGTCCGTGACCGCCACCAGTTTCGCGCAAGTCAACCCCATCGCGGCAGGAAAACTCTATCAACGCGTCGCGGAACTGAGCGCTTCAGGCTCGAGCGTGCTCGATTTGTACGGCGGTGCGGGCGGCATGGCGTTGCACCTGACCCAAAAATTCGAGAGCGTCACCGTGCTCGAGATCAACCCCGAAAGCATAGACCGAGGTCGCAGCGACGCGGGACGTTTGGGCGTACTCAACCTTAACTTTGTGCAAGGCGATGCCAGCCGCCTCGAGAAATACCCCAGCGATGTGATTACCGTTGACCCACCCAGGGCGGGACTGAGCACCGATGCCTTAAACGCTTTGCTTCGGGCGCAAGCCAGCCAAGTGATTTACGTCTCCTGCGACCCTGGAACTTGGGCGCGAGATGCAGGCAAACTCGTGCGGGCGGGTTACACCCTCAAACACGTCGAACCCTGGGATTTTTACCCACACACCAGCCATGTTGAGGTTTTGAGTGTTTTTGAGTTGTAAAACTCGAGCTTCCAATAAGAAGCTCGAACTTGCTGTCAGGCTCGAGTTTTACTTGCTTGAAAAACCATTGAAAGCATTCGAGTACAGATGCCAAATCAAACCACTCGGTACGGGGTCGGTGGTTAAAGAGTCAAAAATATCAAGGCTATTTGCTGAAACAGTGGTACGGGCTTTAATGCTATTCCAACCCGAAGCAAAACCAAGCTTTCGTTGATTGACCGCACACGTTTGCTGAATCCCAAAAGCAGCATTTGTCCAATAATGCCAGATGTCAAAATAAGTGGCAGCTTTGGTCGTATCAATCGGGTCTTGCCCAGGTGATTGCTGCAATAAGAACCCCAGCGTCGCACCGTTGCTTTCGACCTTGACCGCGATTTGCGCAACGTTGGCAGTGCTCGAGCCTGAAGAACTGACCGTACAACCAGATTGTTGGCTCGGTAAAACTCGAGGCTTGGAATACAGCGTCATGGTCGTGTCAGATGGAAGTTGAAAACTGAACTCGCCAGTGGCGCTGACTGTACCCTCAGCAATGACCGTCGCACCAGCGTTCAGGGCAACGAGAGACGCAGGCGCAACGGATAAATCCAGCCGTGGGTTGGTCACGGCATAAACCTTGATTGTTCCAGCCGTCATGACACCATAATTGTCAATTTTCCCCTTCAAGACTGGCGTCGAAGGAACTACAGGGTCGGGACAGGACACCAAAATACCTGAAAGCACCAACGCCGCCATCCCAAACCAAATTCTGTTCATGCTCGAGTTTACCAGGTTAAATCAACCTTTGAACCTCGAGCCTCTCTGCGGTATTCTGCCCTCAATGCCTCACGAACCATTCTTCCCAGCCGGTCATATCGAAGTTGTTTGCGGACCCATGTTCAGCGGAAAATCCGAAGAGTTGATTCGGCGCGTGACCCGTGCCTTAATCGCCAAACAACGCGTGATCGTCTTTAAACCCAGCATCGATGACCGTTATCACGTCTCGAGCGTCGCCAGCCACGCGGGACGCACCGCCGAAGCACACGCCGTCAAAAACACCCTCGAGATTCGAGAACACCTTGGACTCGCGCCAGAACCCGCGCTGTTCGGACTCGAGAACCCTGGCGTGCTCGAGAAACCCCTGCCGAAAGTGGTGGCGTTTGACGAATGCCAATTTTTTGATTCGGCTTTGATTCCACTGGCGCTCGAACTGGCGATGGCGGGCGTGCGTGTGATTTGTGCAGGACTGGACACGGATTTTCGCGGCGAACCGTTTGGTTTGATGCCCGAACTGCTTGCTCGAGCCGAACACGTTGAGAAACTGACCGCGATTTGTGTGGTTTGCGGCGCTCCTGCCACACGAACGCAACGTCTCGTCAATGATCTTCCCGCACGGTTTGACGATCCGATTATTCAAGTGGGTGCAAGTGAAGCCTACGAACCGCGTTGCAGGCAGCATCATGAAGTTCCAGGCTCGAGTTTCGCGGTGCATTTTGGGGTTGAAGAGAAAGTGCTGTGAAGTATTTTTAAGACCGTTTTTTGAGTTTGGCACGGCTTTTGGCTTTGTAAACTTGTCCTCGGGGTTCAATGCCAATGACTTCAATCACAAAACCTTCAACGAACAATAAAACGCGGTTGTCACCGACCCGCAAACGCAAAGTGCCTTTGGCATAGCCTGTAAGTGGTGTCACATCGCCTTGAGCAGTCGCACATACAGCACTTTGCACAATGTTTGACGCGTAGCGATCCCGCCCGTCAGGTGCGTCCTGGGATCAAGAAGCGTCGAACATTGGCGACCTGAGGGAGTAGCAACAGACAGCGACCATGCCCGCCAGGTGCGTTTTATGGTCAAGAAGCGCCTTGCATAGAAGTGAGAGCAAGAAGCGACCATGCCCGTCAGGTGCGTTTTATGGTCAAGAATTGCGTCAACGGATATGCAAAGCGCTGTAAGGTTAAAAGTGCGTTCCAAACACGGGTGTAGTCTTTTCGGTCAAGTTTAGCGAATGCTTTGGCTGCGGGTTTTTCGAGTCGTAAAATGTAGGGCGTGATTTGTGGCAGGATCATTTCCGCAGACGTTCCACTTCAGCCTGAAATTCTTTAGCGGTCAGCAATTCTCCTTTTATGCCTTGACCTCGTTCACGCAAGCGTTTTGCAAGGCTTGGCGAGATACGTTCACTGATAGGTTCGGCATTTAAGGCTCGCTCGAGATCGGTTTGGAGCATCGGCGCAAATCGTTCCCATGTCTCGAGGGGAATCAGTACGGCGGTTCGTGTTCCACTTGCATCGGTGACATATTGCGGCTCGATGGTTTTGGGTTTCTCAAGCCGTGCTTTGCTGCGGTTTACCACAGGTTGAGGTGTTTTACCTCGAGTTCTGGTGGGTGCTGTCATGCGGTTATTGTAGCGCTTGGGGTGAGAATCACAAGGCTGTGTTGATTTTACATTTCTGGTTTCTCGAGAATTTCTGCCAGCAACGCCAGTTTCTCGAGCGGTATCGCTTCGCCCCGAATTTCTGGCTCGAGGTTTGCGTGTTGGACGGCGGCTCGAATTTGCTCATCGTCGTAACCCGCAAGCTTGAGGTTGTTGCGCAGTGTTTTGCGGCGGTGATGCAGCACCGCCTCGAGAATTTTTACCACGCCGTGCGCGGGTTTTTTGCCTGGAACAACCACAATTTTGGCAATGCTCGAGGTGATGTCCGGTTCTGGAAAGAACGCGCCTTTGGGAACGTCGCGCAGGCGTTTGGCAGTGCCGTACAGGGCGACCAAA
>JANLWR010000006.1:0-11128 GCA_031364625.1 Deinococcales bacterium
CTCGAGGTGGTGCGCGATGGCACGACCTAAAACCCCAGACAAGAAACGCAGCAACGGCGACGGTGGCATTTGGGAACTCGAGACGGGGCGCTGGCGTTGGGAAATAGTCCTGGGCTATGTCACCAAACCAGACGGCACACGGTCACGCAAGACCAAAAGCGGAACAGCCAAGAACGAAACCGAAGCCAAGAAAGCCCTGACCCTAGCTCGAGCCGACAAAGAACGCGGGATGCTGGCAACACCTGACCGTGTGACCGTCGAAGAATACTTGAAGACATGGCTCGAGGGACGTGCTTCAAGATTGTCAAAGAACAGTGTAACCAGCTACGCGGGTTTGATGCGTTTGCATATCAATCCGAACATTGGTTCTAAACGTTTACAAGCGTTAAAACCAATTGACCTTCGCAACCTGTACACAGTCTTGCTCGAGAAGGGATTGTCAGGGCGCTCAGTGCGGTACGTTCACGGCTTGCTCTACAGTGCCTTCAAAGACGCTGTGAGGCTCGAGATAACTTTTAGAAACGTTGCTGATGCGGTCACACCCGAAGTACCCGCAGAGAACCGTAACGCCAAAGCAGCACAGGCTTGGACGGCTTCCGAAGCGGTGGCATTTTTGGCAGTGGCTCGAGGTGACAGCCTGTATGCCCTTTTCTATTCGATGCTGACGTTAGGATTGAGGCGTGGTGAGGCTTGTGGTTTGCGCTGGCGGGATATTGATTTTGAACGTCAAAAGTTACGCATCAATCAAACCATCGTTTGTATCGGTGGTAAAGCAACACTGAGCGCACCAAAGACTAAGGGCAGCGCTCGAAACTTGGGAATCCCGTTTGAATTATCTGACGTTCTGCGCTTGCACCGCGCCGCCCAAGAACAGGCACACCTCGAGAATGGTATCACCACACTCGAGACAGATTACGTCTTCACAACTCGGAACGGCACACCAATACACCCTGACAATGTGAACAGAAGTCTCGAGCGATTGTGCGAAGTGGCAGGAGTTCGCAAAGTCCGTGTGCATGACTTACGGCATACTTACGCATCCCTGGCAAGACGTGCGGGTGTGTCGCTCGAGATGGTCAGTGAAAAGTTAGGACATGCTCGAGCATCATTCACAGGCGACGTTTACGTGCATACCTTTGACGACCAACACGACGCAGCAGCTTTAAACCTTTCGGAATTGCTGGCAAATCGCCCTCGAGCGATGGCATAAAAAGAGGACGTTCCGCATCTGTTCCGCATTTTGATGATTCCCGAGCGGAAACAAAAACCCCTTAAATGCAAGAACCCCGCGCACGGCGGGGTTTTGTTTGGTGGAGCTGAGCGGGTTCGAACCGCTGACCTTCTGAATGCCATTCAGACGCGCTCCCAACTGCGCCACAGCCCCGATCTTGGGATGCTCGAGCAATGCCCTAAGCCGAGAAAGGATAGCACAAGGTTTTCACAAGTGCAACAACGTGCCTCGAGTTTTCAATAAAACCCTCCCGTGCATTGCACGGGAGGGTTCTGGGGAGGAGGGTATTTCAGATTTGAAGCTTATCGTCCTGGTCCAAAACCACCTCCGCGCCCGCCGAAGTGCAAGCCGAAATTCGTGTCTGCTTCGGCGTTCTTGTAGATTTGATCGCTTTGGGCTTGGGTCAGGCTGCCCGCTTTGACGGCGGCTGCAAGTTGGGTTTTTAAGCTTGCCAGCACCGCGTTTTTGACCGTCTCGAGGCTTACTTTTTGGGCTGTTGCAATCTCGGTCAGGGTTTTGCCACTGCGCAGTTCGGTATCGAGTTGCGTGATGCTGAGGTTGAGGGTTTTGGCGGCAGTCTCGAGCAGCGCGATTTGACTGATGCCTGCGCCCATTTTGCCGCCCATCATGCCATCACGCCCGTCACGCCCGTCACGCCCGTCACGCCAACCCATCATGCCATCACGTCCACCCCGCTCCCAGATGCCCAACTCACCACTGGCAACTTTGGTTTTCATTTGGGTGGCTTGGTCTTTGGTGATGTCCTGGTTTTTCAACTGCTCGTCCACGGTGGCGTTGCCAGCCGTTTTGATCGCCGCCTCGAGCTTGGCTTGGTCAATGCCGAGTGCCGCCGCGAGTTTTTGCACGAAAACCTTCGAGTAATCAAGCGCTTGTGCCACAGCGCTGGTCGTGCCTGTCGTTTGTGCCATGACCAGGTTGTAGGTCAGTGGGGTTGCGATCAGGGCGAGGGATGCGAGTCCGATTTTCAATTTCTTGTTCATGTTGTTCTCCTTTTGGAACGCGGTCTTGCGTTCGTGGATTAAAGGTAGCTCGAGTTGGTAACAGTTGGGTTACATCTGCTGTTACCAGTTTATAACCGTGTCAAAGAAACTGGAACAGGTTTGAATTCAATTGACACCCTCAAGAATCAAGCGCCTTTTAGGGGTGTGCCCCGAGCGGGGATGGTAAAACTGATGAGCAATGCCAGCAGCGCCAATGCTGCGCCAAAGACAAACGGTGCGCCGTGCGACACGCGATCCCATAACATCCCAGCAATCAAACTCGAGGGCAATGCCGCCACGCCGAGCACGGCGTTATAAACACCGTAAACTGTGCCTCGGGCATTTTTTGGAGCGAGTTCCGCCAAGTACGCCTTCCAAACACCTTCGGTAAACGCCATAAACACCCCATACAATGCGAACAACACCCAGCCCTGCCAAGTCGCAGTCGCCAAACCAAAACCCAGGTAAATCATTGCGAACAGTACCAACCCCCAACGCGCCACACGGCTTCGACCAAATCGGTCAGCGATCATCCCGGCGGGAGCACTCGCGGCAGCGTAGATCAGGTTAAACGCGAAGTACACGAGCGGCAAAGTGAGTGCGGTCACGCCGAGGTCTTGGGTTCTGAGCAGCAAAAATGCGTCGCTCGAGTTGCCGAGCGCGAAGACACCCACTGCCACCAAGAATCTGGTGATGTTCGCATCTCGAGGAAATGGGACGCTGGGCGCGGTTTGACGTGCCTGTACCTCGGTGCGACGTTCGCGCACGAACACGAGTGCGATGATTGCCGAGATCACGGCAAACGGAACTGCCAGCCACAACACACCGCGAATGCCGAGCGCGGGCAGTGCCAGAAATGCCACGAGTGGACCGACCGCCGCACCGAGCGTATCCATGGCGCGGTGAACGCCGAACGCCCGACCGAGTTGCGGTTCTGGGGTGTCATCGGCGATGATCGCATCGCGTGGTGCGCTGCGGATGCCCTTGCCCGTGCGATCCACGAGCCGCGCCGCGAGCAGCACCGTCCACGCCCCAGCGAGCGCCACGAGTGGTTTGGCGAGCGCTGCCAGTCCGTACCCAGCGATCACCCACGGCTTGCGTGCCCCTCGGTCTGAGGCGCGTCCAGAGATGACTTTGAGTAGGCTCGAGGTGGTTTCTGCCAGACCTTCAATCAATCCGAGCGTGGCGGCACTCGCGCCGAGCGTGCCGGTCACGAACAACGGCAGGATCGGGGCAACCATCTCGCTCGAGGCATCCATGAACAGCGAAACCATGCCAAGCGCCAGCACGGTTGGGGTCACGCCGAGGAACTGGCGGCGTTTGGCGGGTGGGGTCATGGCTCGAGTTTAGCGCCGTTTGTGATTGGTACGATCACGGATTATGGGCAAACGCTGCCGTGCGCGTTTCTGCTCTCGCTCGAGGCGGTTCGGCGCAACGTACATGATCCGCCGAACCGCAGGCTGACATTTGCTGTCAAAGCATTTATGACCTGAAAAAATACGATAAAAGTGTAAACCCATTCCAGTGCAATCCTGCTCGAGTTTTGAAACTTAGCCCAGGTTCAGTCCGATATCAAACGTTGCGGCGTAGCCTGTACCGTCTTTTTTGGTGTCCAAGAGCAGTTGGCTGCCACCGTTGCGGTAAATGCCGTCGGCGGCATTTCGGGTGTTTCGTGCGCCCCTCGAGTTGTAAGGCGCGGTCTTAAACACCGTGTCGGTGAAGGTGTCATCAAAAAACAGTTGCGAGGTAAATTCTTTTTGCTTGCCGCCCGTGCCGTGCCGAATTTTAAAGTGAATGTGCACGGTTCTGCCCGGATACCAGCCTGGGTAAATTGTCAAGAACGAGGCGACCCCTTTGGCGTCACTGGTTTGATAACCGCGCAAGAATTTTTGCCCCACCGCGCCCTGCACGTCGCTGTACGTGCCGCCAGCGTCGCACTGCCAAATGTCGACCATCGCGTCTTTTAATGGGGCGCAACCTTTGCTGCCGACGCTCGAGACCAGGAAGGTCAAACGCAGTGCTGCGCCTGGGCGAACGCTTTTGGTGGCGGGGTCGCTGCGAATATCCTTGCGATTCAGCTTCTCGTCCACAAAGTACGGACCTTCGGTTTGGGCTGGACGCACGATACACGACGGTAAGGCGCTACTTGGGCTGCTGGTCTGGGCGTTTGTGCCTGCCAGTTTGCCCGCTGCCAGCAACGTTCCCGCGCCCGCCGCGCCGCCAAACAATCGCAGTGCGGTGCGTCTGGAGATCAGTGATCCCACCATTTCGTCGTCGTTGTCTTCATCCACAATTTCAAATTTCTTCATCAAAGCCTCCTTGCTCGAGTTTGCTCGAGAACTGAAAAAAAGGTTAAAGATTTTTGGTAACGGGTCGGTAACAGTTGCTTGTAACTCGAATGTTACCAATTTACATTAAGCTAAGTGCTATGCGTGTTTTGCTTGTCGAAGATGAACCTGCCATCGCCATGCCCTTGCAACGGGCTTTAAAAGCCCAGGGGCTTGAGGTGCGTTTCGCGGGCGACGTGGAATCTGCCCGCGAATTGATGCTCGAGGTGGAATCGGATTTGATGATTTTGGATGTTCGGCTGTTTGAATACGAGGACGGTGGTTTTATGCTGGCAGAGGAGGCTCGAGCGGCGGGTTTTAAAGGCAGTATTCTGTTTTTGACCGCCAGGGATACGCTCTCCGATAGGGTTCAAGGTCTGGACGGCGGCGGCGACGATTATGTCGTCAAACCCTTCGAGTTGCTCGAGGTCATGGCGCGGGTGCGGGCGTTGTTGCGCCGCCCAACCGAAGCCCGTTCGACCCAGTTAACGTTCGGTTCGCTCGAGATCGATTTGACGCGTCAAGAGGTGCGGCTGGCTGGGGTCAGGCTCGAGTTGAGCGCCAGAGAATTCTCCTTGCTCGAGCGTCTGGCACTCTCGCCGTCCAGAATTTTTTCTGCCGAAGAGCTGCTCGATGCGGTCTGGGGCGAAGCCGCCTCGTCGGTCAGCGTGGTCAAGGTAACGGTGTATCGCCTGCGTGAAAAACTGGCTGCCGACGTGGTGCGCAGTTTTAAAAACGGTTATCAGATGGGTGAGGTTTCATGAGTTTAAGGCTTCGTTTAGCCGTGTTCATTGGGGTTTTGATTGCGCTGGCGGTTTTGGCGCAGGGGGTCGTGGGTTACAAGCGTTTTGAACGCCTCGGGCTGCTCGAGGTGGATCAGGCATTGTCAAATTACTTTGACGAAATCGCACGGCGTCCGATGATGGGATCAAAAGGTGGACGATTTGGTGATCGTTACGATAACAACCAGTCAGCGCCTCCCCCAATCATGTTTCGCAACCTCGAGACGCGCAACCGTCTACTCAGGGTGCGTTTGTTGCAGAATGAAATTCCGATTGCTACGGTTGGAGACGCGTTTCCAGACCAGATTCAGATTCCCAAAAATTCTATGCTCACCATCGGTCGGTGGCGTGCCGCCAGCCGTGATTTAAGTGAATCTTTGCGGGTCGAGGCGGTCATCAATCTGGAAGACCAACAGCGCGGCGTGCGAAATTACTTGCAATCACTGTTTTTAACCGTGCCACTCTTTTCCCTGCTGGGTGCGTTCGCCGCCTGGTTGTTCAGCGCCGCCGCCCTGCAACCGCTCGAGAATTTGATCGGCGCAACCCAGCACGTTGCCGATTCTGGCGACCTGACGCAGCGTGTGCCGCACCGTCAAGGCAAGGGCGAACTGGAGCGCTTGAGCCAAACCTTTAACCAGATGCTCGAGCGGCTGCAAGGTTTTAGGGAACGCGAGATCGGTTTTACCCGCACCGCCGCACACGAGTTTCGCACGCCGCTGACCGCCATGCGGGCGCAACTGGACGCGCAACGCGAGGGTTGGGCAACCGCCGACGAGGCGCTGGATACCGCCAGGGATCAGGTCGAACGCATGACCAAACTCAGTCAGGCATTGTTGGTGTTGGCGCGTGAGGGACGGGCTGAACTCAGCTCAATCGATTTGGCAAACATGGCACAAACCATTGCCATCGCTCGAGGTGCGACCTATATCGGTGTGGATTCACTACCAATTCAAGGCAATCAAATCTTACTCGAACGGGCGCTCGAGAATTTACTCGAGAATGCCATCAAACACGCGCCAAACAGCGAAATTACGGTCAGACTGGAAAAAGATGCTGGCAAGGTCTTGCTCAGTGTGACCGACATGGGGGCTGGCATCAAACCAGCCGCCCTCGAGCGAGCCTCTGAAGCGTTTTACCGTGCCCCTGGCACAAAAGCCTACGGCAGCGGCTTGGGTTTGGCGGTTGTGGAGAACATCATGAAAGCCCACGGCGGTCGTTTGTTGCTCGAGAATGTTGTGCCGCACGGTTTAAAAGTCACACTCGAGTTGCTTGGGTCCTAACCCTCGAAAAATAAACCTTGATCGCGTAGAATTAGCTTCATGAATGCAAAACGTCTTGTGCTTCGACACATGGGTCAAACCCTGCTGCTGGGAAGTCCAGTCAATCCCTCCGATTTGGAAACGCTCGAGAATTTTTTGTTGTTTAACTTTGGACCAAGCCACCTTTACGTCTCCAAGGTCGGTTTTGTCAGCGCCACTCTCGATTATCAAGTCATGAATGAACGCAGCATTGTGATTGCCCCAGGTGAAAGCAAAATTGTGCTCGGGTCTGACACGTATCAAGAATGGCTGACCGAGTTAAGCGATTTAACCTTGCAAAACTTTAGGGACAACATCATTCCCAAAGAGGGCAGCATGATGAAACTGGCGATTGAGGGCTACTCGAGCCTTGGGACAGAACGTTTTGAAGTCGATGTTCGCTTGCATCGCTTGGGTAAAAAAGTCGCCTTTAAGCTTTAACACTTGCGATTTAAACTTTTGAAAATTGAATTCCAATTTCAGTGCCGACTGATCCTTGGCGCTGGGTGGGGCTGCGCACAAAAACGCTCGCTTTGTGCGCCGTGGCGATGGCTTGCACGATGCTCAAACCCAAACCCACCCCTTTCAAGCCACGGTCAAAGGCGCTGGGCGCACGGTAAAAACGCTCAAACAAACGGCTTTGCACTTCAGTCGCAATGGCTGCGCCTGGGTTAAAAACCCCAAGCTCGAGTGAAGCTTGATTGCTGCTCACAAACACTTCCAGCACTTTTGCATCGCCGTATTTCACGGCGTTCGAGACCAAATTCCAGAGCGCCTGCTCGAGCCGTTCGGTATCGACGGGCAGCGTAAAATTTGGGCTGAGATTCCCGAGGTTGAGCAAAATGCGGTGCTCTGGTGCAAAATCCCGAACGCGCTCGGCAAAATGCTTGAGCCAGGGTACAAGCTCGAGGTTTTGGAGTTGCAAGGATTCGCCAGCATCCAATCTGGTGATGGTCAGTAAATCGGCAATCAGTCGGTTGATGCGCTCCCCCTCGCGGCGGCTGGCAGCCAACAACCGCGCCCGCGTCTCGGCGTTGTCGGGTGCTCGAGCCAGCAATTCCAGATAACCTTGCAGCGCCGTAACGGGTGTGCGAAGCTCGTGCGACGCATCGGCGGCAAATTGACGGGTGCGCGATTCCTCGAGTTTGAGCTGCGAAAAACCAGCCTCGAGCCTGGCAAGCATGGCGTTGATGCTGAGTGCCACCTGCTGCACTTCATCGCCAGTTTGCGGCACGTCAAGGCGTTCGGAAAGCGAATCGGATTTAAGTTGCGCGGCTCGAGCCGAAATGCGCTCCAAGGGTCTTAAACCCTGATTGACCAGCACCAAACCGACGGCGGTCGCCAGCAGCAATAGCAATGCTGCCCCAATCAAATAGGTTCCGCGCAAACTGGTCAGCAAATCCGAAACCGTCTCTCGGGTGGCAATGGCGCTGATCACGCTCAGCACAACCTGGGTATCGAGGGAATAACTCGAGTTGCAAAATTCCCGAATCAACTCTGGACGCACTTGATCGAGCAAGCCGGGCAAGGGCGTGATCAGGTTGTCGCGGGGCGTACACCAACTTGGTGGTCGTAAAATCCTGAACTCACCAAAGCCAGATTCCACCACTTGAAATTCTTTGAACAACTGTTGAATTCTAGGCTTGAGCGACGGATTCAAATCCACTTCGGCATAATTTTGCACCCGCCAGTACAGCACTGCACCCATTGGAATGAGAACCAACAGGTTGACGACCAGCAAACCCAACAAAAGTTTGTTGCGCAGCGACCAGTTGTTCATGGACGAAATCCAATGACTCATGGTTAATCTTGGCGTACTTTCAACAAATACCCTGCACTGCGCACCGTATGAACGATTGGCGGTTCGCCCAGGGCGCGACGCAAATAACCGACGTAGACCTCGACCACGTTTTCGTCGCCCAAAAACTCCTTGCCCCAAACGCCATCTAAGAGCACCTCTTTGGACAGCGTGCGTTCGGGATAGCGCAGTAAAAACTCGAGCAAGTCAAACGTTCTTGGGCGCAACTCGAGCAACACTCCAGACCTGAACGCCTCACGGGAGCGTAAATCCACGCTGATGTCCGAATAGCTCAGGACTTCCTCGAGGTCGGGACGGGTGCGACGCAAAACTGCCCGAAGTCTGGCAACCAATTCCGGAAAAGCGAATGGCTTGACCAAATAATCGTCTGCCCCCAACGTTAAACCGCGTACCCGATCCTCGAGCGCATCTTTGGCGGTCAGCATCAACACGGGCAACCTCGAGCGCAGGCGCATGTTCTCGAGCACATGAAAACCGTCCGAACCTGGCAGCATCACGTCCAGAATCACGATGTCTGGCGGATTGGTTTCAAACAAGCTCAGCGCCTCAGATGCCACGCCCGCGCTCGAGACTTCAAAACCTTCAAATTCCAGTCCCAGCTCGAGGTATTCACGAATGCCTGGGTCGTCTTCGACAATCAAAATGCGTGGGCTGGCTGCCATGATGAAAAGTCTATGATTGCTGATTGAGCGCTTCCTGAGTTCCCAACCCTAAAACCCGTTATCGCATAGACTGTAAGCAATGCGTGCGCCGCCACCACAAACCCCGCCCATCGTCAGCGGCAAAGTGCTCTTAAAGCCCTTGCTCGAGATGACGCCGCGCGACTGGCAGTTGTTTTACCGTTATTTTCGGGACAAAGAAATTGCGCTCTTAAACGGCTCGAGTCCAATGTACATGCCCTTGTGGTTGTTCAAACGCGTGGTCATGGGCGAGGAGCGCAGCGGCGAACGCCAAGGATACGGCATTTACACGCTTCAAAATCAATTTATTGGCAGCGTCGAACTCTACGACCTCGAGCCTGTCAAAACACCGTACCGTGGCGAACTTGGCATACTAATTGGCGAGAAAACCTTGTGGAGCATGGGTTACGGTACAGACGCCATGAAAGGCATTCTCGAGCTTGCCTTTAGCAAGCTCAAACTCGAGCGACTGCGCCTCAAAACCCTCGAGCACAATGCCCGCGCCCGAAAAGCTTTTGAAAAAGTCGGTTTTGTATTCGAGCGCATCAGCGTCGAAACACGGCATTACAACTTCGCGCATTACAGCCTCGAGCATTCAGCTTGGCTCGAGAAAAGGTGAATCATGACCATCTTAGAATTGCAAACTCGAGTGCAGGAAATGAAAAAGGCATCTTTGAGCGGTGCGGAATGGATGCTCGCCGCCACCGAAGAATTGGGTGAAGTTGCCCAAGAGGTTGCGTTGCTCGAGCGGGTTGGTTCAAAAGCAACCTGGCAAAAAGAACCCAGTCTGGAACGCCTCGGCACAGAAATCAGTCACGCCCTCAACTGCCTGATTGCCCTTGCCAACCATTACCAAATCGATCTCGAGAAAGTTTACAATTCAGAATCATGACCCCTGGATATTCGGGCAAGCCACTGGTTGCCAAACTCGGCTTGAAACCACACTCGAGTTTTTACACCTACGATGCGCCGCTCGAGTATCTGAACTGGCTTTCACCAATGCCTGATGGTGTTAAACAGGTTTTAAGTCTCGAACCCAATCTTTCGTTCATTCATGGTTTTTTTGAAAAACGAATTGAACTCGAGGAACAACTGCCAGCCTTCATGACGCACCTCGAGAAAAACGGCATGATCTGGATTTCATGGCTTAAAAAAAGCGCCAAAATCCCCACCGACATTGCCGAAGACACCATCCGCGAAATTGCGTTGCCAAGGGGTTTGGTGGACGTAAAAGTTTGTGCGGTCAGCGAAATCTGGTCTGGTTTAAAATTGGTGATTCCCGTCAGCAAACGCTCGAGTTAGATTCGTGTCAAGATTCAATTTATGACCGAAAATAAAGTTGCAGTGATTACGGGCGCAGCCCAAGGCATTGGCAAACGCACCGCCGAAGTCCTGGCATCCAAAGGCTTTAATCTTGTGCTGGGCGATTTACGTCAACCAGATCAGACGCTCGAGAATCTGGGAACTGCCAAAAGTCTGGTCGTACTGGGTGACATCTCGAGCGAAACCGTGGTGCAAAACATGCTCGAGCAAACCCTGGCAACTTTTGGTCGCGCCGATGTGCTGGTGAACAACGCAGGAATCAGTTTTATCAAACCTGCCGAAGAAATAACGCTTCCAGAATGGCAACAGGTCATCAACGTCAATTTGACCGCGCCTTTTTTGCTCTGCCGCGAATTTGGCAAGCACATGCTGGCTCGAGGTTCGGGCAGTATTGTGAATATTGCCTCGGTTGCGGGTTTGCTGGGCGTAAGTGATCGCAGCGCTTACAACGCCAGCAAACACGGTTTGATCGGTCTGACCAAGACCCTGGCTGCTGAATGGGGTGGGCGCGGCGTGCGGGTCAATGCCGTTTGCCCTGGTTGGGTGCGGACGGAAGCCTCGATGCGCTCGCTCAAGTTCATGGCCGAGCGCCGCGCGCTTGGCGATGATGAAGTGCTTGCATCCATTGTGGCAGGCCAGGCGCTGCCGGGCCTAATGGAACCCGAGG
>JANLWR010000008.1:0-4809 GCA_031364625.1 Deinococcales bacterium
CTGGCAGGGCGACGTGGTTCGGGCGCTCGATTTTGTGCTCGAGAAGTAACCGAGTCATGGATAAGTTAAACTGAGTCCATGATGTTGCAAAACCCCAGGGACTGGAACTCGATCCAGCCGTTTTTTCAAGACCTCCACCAACAAGAACTCGAAAATTCAAATGTTGAAGACTGGCTTAAACGCTGGTCTGATCTCGAGGCACAGATTTATGAAGCATTCTCGAGGGCTTACCGCGCCAAAATGGAAGACACCAGCAACCGAGTTGCCGAAGAGGCTTATCTTGATTTGCTCGAGAATGTCCTGCCGCCCGTCAGCATTGCAGCCAATCAACTCAAACAAAAACTCTTGGCGTTCAGTCACTTTCAGCCCAGCGCCAAAACCCAGGAATTGCTGAAACGAATCCGTACCGAAGCCCAAATTTTTAGGGAACAAAACGTGCCACTGCAAACCGAACTTGGCAAGCTTGCAGTCGAATACGACAAAATTGTTGGTTCGCTCGAGATCGAATTTGAAGGGCAAAAAATAACTTTTTACGCGGCAAACGCCAAACTCGAGCTGCCAGATCGGGATTTGCGTGAACGGGTCTTTAGGCAGATGGTCGCCGCTTGGGCGCTGGTACGCGATCAACTCGATTTGATCTTTTTAAAAATGTTGCCCTTGCGCCGTCAGATTGCCAAAAACGCTGGTTTTCAAGATTACCGCGAGTACATCTGGCTCGAGAAAAATCGTTTTGATTACAGCCCTGAAGACGCGTTAAACTTACAACAAATTATTCTTGAGCATGTTGTTCCAATTGCCTCTGAATTGCGTCAGGAACGCTTGAGACGCTTTCAATTGGATGCCATAAAACCTTGGGACACCAATGTTTCTTTTGACGGCTTACCGGCGTTAAAACCGTTTTCCAATGTCACCGAGCTAGAGACCAAAATCTCGAGCATGTTTCATCATCTGGACCCCGAACTTGGCGCTCAGTTTGATACCTTGCGCGAAAAAAACCTTGACTTGGAGGCTCGAGCGGGCAAAGGACCAGGCGGATTTTGCGATTTTTTTCCAGCCTCGGGACAAGCCTATATTTTTATGAACGCGGTCGGTACGCAAGACGATGTTCAAACCATGCTGCACGAGGGCGGACACGCGTTTCATGCGCTCGAATCGTTTAAACACCAGCATTTACTCTGGAATTATCACGGTCCGATGGAATTTTGCGAAGTTGCCAGCATGGGTATGGAATTGCTTGCCAGTCCGTATTTGGAGCTTGAAAACGGCGGGTTTTACAGTACACACGATGCGAGACGTGCTCGAGTCAATCATCTGCGCCAGTCCGCCATTCAGTTTTTACCGTATATGGCTGTCGTGGACGCGTTTCAACACTGGTTGTATGTGGATGCGCCCGAAGAAGTCAGTGTGGGTGAGATTCATGCCAAATGGGCTGAACTGCACCAAAAATTTGTTCCATTGATTGACTTTACAGGTATTGAAGACGCACTCTCATTGCGTTGGCAATTGCAAAGCCATATTTTTACCGCGCCGTTTTATTACATCGAGTACGGCATCGCGCAACTTGGTGCGTTGCAACTCTGGCAACATTCGCTCGAGAAACCACGTGAAACCATGCAGCAGTACCGTCATGCCCTCGGTCTGGGTTACACCAAAGGTTTGGCGGAACTGTTTACCGCCGCAGGAATCAAATTACCGTTTGACGCCCACTTGGTACAAGGACTCATGACTTTCGTGACAACACACCTCGAGCTTGATCAGGTTTAGAAACTCGAGTTATCCGAGGGCAACAGGCGCAGGGACGCGTTCAGGCATTCTAAATTCAATGTCTTCGGGTTCACCCTCTTCGATGACTTGAAGATTTGGGTTTTGAGTTTTGAAAAACTGGATGATTTCTTGAACCAAATCGTCGGGCGTGCTGGCGGCACTGGTCATGCCAACATTGCGAACACCTTCAAGCCAGGAGTCTTGCAAATCGCTCAGGCTGTCAAGGCGTTCCGCTCGAGGTGTCAAAAGTTCTGCAAGTTCGAGTAACCGCATTCCGTTGCTCGAGGCGGTGCTGGTCACAACCAAGAACAAATCAACTTTGGGCGCGATCTGTTTGACTGCCGCCTGACGGTTTTTGGTGGCGTAGCACAGGTCATCTCGAGATGGAATGGTCAGTTTGGGAAAGCGCGATTTGAGGACTTCAACGGTTTTGTCGGTGTCATCCACCGAAAGCGTGGTCTGGGTTAAAACGATCAGTTTTTCTGGGTCGGGAACTTCAACTTTAAACGGATCAGCCATTTTGGGATCAAACTTGCGGTTGCCAAGCACGCTGACCAACGTCGTCTGGTCTGGGGCTTCGCCAAAAGTCCCAACAATTTCCTGGTGGTTGCTCGAGTCTCCGATCAACAAAATCTGATAACCCAGTGCCGCATACTTTTTGGATTCGGAATGGACTTTGGTGACCAGTGGACAGGTCGCATCAATCGTTGCAAGACCTCGAGCCGCCGCCTCACGGCGCAAAGCAGGGGAGACGCCGTGCGCCGAAAACACCACGGTATCCCCAGCATTCGGCAATTTCTCGAGGTCAGCCAGGTTTTCGACAAAACGCACGCCGTCCTCGCGCTCGAGCCTTCCGACCACGGTGTCATTGTGCACGATGCTGTGATACACGACCAGATCGCCAGTGTTTTGGTCGTTGGTAGCTCGAGCGGCAAGTTTCACGGCATCAATTGCCATGACCACACCCGCACAAAAACCTCTGGGTTGGGCAAGATAAACCTTCTCAATCATGACGCCAGTGTACCGAGATTGTAGGTGGTGATTCTAGGTCAAAGCTCCCAAACACAGAAACTCGAGCTTTGAAAAAGCCCCGTTTTTGACACGGGGCTTGTACGATCAATCAAAAATATCGAAAATTCTTCCCAAGCCACCGCGCTTTCCACGTCTCGAGCGGTCATCATCGTCGTCGTCATCGCGGTAACGTTTTCCACGGTCATCGGAACGCGAATCTTCACGGTGGCGTTCCCGTTCTGGCTCTCGAGTCCCGATTTGGGGTTGATCGCGGTTAAACTCGGCTTCGAGTTGTTTGGTGATGTTAACAATTTTCTCGAGTTCGCCCTTGTCTAACCAGACGCCTTTGCATTCAGGGCAAACATCGATCATGACACCAGACTTGTTGATTTCCATCAATTGCGCATTGTCGACCGGACAGTTTTTCATAAAACTCCTTTCAATTTTGACTCGAGCTTGATTTAAGTATCTCCCCGAAATTTTTTAGAGTTATTCCCTACAAAATTTCCGACCAGAGGGAGTAGGGACAGCGTACCTGCCGCCGAAATGACAGAATTGGAGCGACCCTGCCCGTTAGGTGCATGTATTGGGTCAAGAAGCGAAGCGGAAAATCTAAAATGAAGGCGGGAGGTACTTAGGCTTTCTCGAGAACTTTGGGTGCGTCCCGGGTTTTTAAGATGCTGGCGATCACACTGATGGCAAGAATGAAAATGACCACGCCAAGCGAGAGTGCCGTTGGAATTTTGAAAATATCGAGCAGCAACAATTTCGCGCCGATAAAGACCAAAATGATCGACAAACCAGTTTTGAGGTAAACAAATCGGTCAACAAATCCCTCGAGCAAGACGTACAAACTGCGCAATCCTAAGATTGCCATGACATTGCTGGTGAAGACTATAAACGGCTCTCGAGTGATGGCAAAAATGGCGGGAATGCTGTCAACCGCAAACACCAGATCGGTGAACTCAATCACGATCAAAACCAGAAAAAGTGGCGTTGCCATGCGTACGCCGTTTTGCACGGTAAAGAATTTTTGCCCATCGTAATTTGCTGAAATCTTGATAAAACGCCGAGCCAGTTTGACGATTGGGTTGTGCTCGAGATCGCTTGGCTCTTCTTTTTTAGCGAACATCATACGGTAACCAGCGATTAACAAAATACCGCCGAAAACGTATAAAATCCAGTGAAATTGCTCGAGCAATGCTGCGCCAAGGGCAATCATTGCGCCGCGCATAACCAGAGCGCCAATAATGCCCCAAAAAAGTACACGCCGTCTGTAGGCAACTGGTACGGCAAATGCGGTGAATACCAGCACAAAGACAAAAATGTTATCGACTGCCAAGCTGTACTCGATCAAATAGCCAGTGATCCATTCCAGACCGCGTTGAGGTCCTTGCCAGACAAACATCATGCCAGCAAAACCAAGTGATAAACTCACCCAGACTGCTGACCAGATGGCTGCCTGCCGCGTCGAAATAACGTCAGATTTACGGTTAAAAACGCCTAAATCCAATGCCAACATCACAAACACGCCAGCCAAAAAAACGAACCAAGTCCAAATCGGGATATCCATGAATCCTCCGATTTGAGTCTCGCCGTCAAAATTTAAAACAGAAGTTTTAAAAACTGTGCTCGAGACGGAAAGTCGATGACTTTCGTATTGACGACCTCGAGCGCCTATCGGTGGCTACTCCCTCAAGTTGTTTAGGGATTGTAGCAAGTTTGAATATGGTTTTCAAGTGGTCTAACCCTAGCTCATTACTGTTTTTTGGTCAACCACAATCCAACACCGAGCAATGCCACACCACCTGCCAGCATCAGCAGGTCGAGGGAATTTGTAGATTTTATTTCTTGGGTTCGTTCAAAAAACTTGACGACCAGCAGCATAATTATCACTGTGGCAAGCTTGCCTTTTAAATCATCGAGTGATTCGATCACCAAGACCCTCCTGAAAGGATGATCTTCTGGGACATGAATCGTTGCAATAAACAATTCATACAGACCGAGCGCAAAAATCAGCAACACCGCTGCCAG
>JANLWR010000075.1:0-4841 GCA_031364625.1 Deinococcales bacterium
GGCTTTAAAAGATGCCATCTCGAGCTTTGGCGGTTTGGAAGTCAAGTTAGCTGCCCCAAGTACGCCAGAAGCGATTTTAGACGCGATAGAGTTGATTAAGAATGCTCGAGAGAAAGAGCTTGCATAAGTTCTACCCTCTCATCCCCGACCCTTCTCTCCTC
Organism: Deinococcales bacterium; assembly: GCA_031364625.1. GTDB lineage: Bacteria > Deinococcota > Deinococci > Deinococcales > JAAFIG01 > JANXTZ01. The sequence continues at coordinate 162 of JANLWR010000075.1, forward strand.
GGAGAGAAGGGAGTTTTGGCTAGACGTTGAGGGGGCTGAAATGTCTTGGCTTAAGGCTTTAAATGCACTGCAAGAACGGGGTGAGCCTTGCGTGATGGTGACGGTTGCCAGCGTTCGGGGTCACAGTCCAAGGTTGGCAGGGGCAAAAATGATTGTGGCTCGAGAAACGGTTTTTGGCAGTGTGGGCGGTGGGAATCTCGAGGCGGTGGCGGTCAAAAAATCTAGGGTCATGCTTGAAACGGGTGCTCGAGTTCCAGAATTTCTTGAAGTGACACTGACCGAAAAAGCTGATGCCGAATTTGGGGTGCAATGCTGCGGGGGAGAGGTGAAATTGTTGCTCGAGCCGATGACTCCAGAACGATCTCAAGTGGCAATTTTTGGTGTGGGACATGTGGGGCTGGCGCTTGCCCGAATTCTGTCAGCATTGCCGCTCGAGATTTTACTTTCCGACTCTCGAGCCGAAATGCTCGAAACCACGCGATTCACGGGATTCTCGAGTGCCGCCCAAATTCGCACGTTCACCTATCCGCATCCATCGCCAGAATTTGTCATGGGTGAACTGAAAGCTGGCGCGTTTGTGCTGATTTTAACGCACGACCACAGCGAAGACATCACGATTCTCGAGACGGCATTGCACCGCCCAGACCTGAAATACATTGGTCTGATCGGCTCGAGCGCGAAATGGACTCGCTTTCAAACGCAACTCAAAGCTCGAGGTTTTACCGATGCAGACTTGGCTCGAGTCACCACGCCGATTGGTGTTCCTGGCATTCGCGGCAAGCAACCCGAAGTGATCGCCATTGCGGTTGCCGCGCAACTTTTAACGATGCTCGAGTTTGTTGAAAGCTTGGGTTAAGAAATGCTTTTTATTCAATTGTTTTGTCTAAAGCATGAAGCCAGATACGAGAATCAAGCTCATTCGTAAATGGAAATGTTGTCACTGCGATTGTTTTGTTAACGATCAGGGAAGATGTTGTACCTGAAATTGAAATCGAAGTTCCTGCCCAACTTTGCAGAGATGCTCCAGGGGAAAGGATTCCAAGGACGACATGTTTTTTGACGAACGCAATCAGTCCAGAATTTGATAAAAAACTGCTTTCATTAATATTTTTCTGGGCAAAATAAGTTGTCATAGCCGTATTTGATGGAAATAAGACAGTGTAATTTTGACTCAAATCTGCTTGAATTTCAAGTGCAACATTTGCTTTGGAAAAAGCCTTGCAGAATATACTGTAATCATTTGTGATGTTAGAGCAGTTTGAAATAACCGCACTTATTCCGAATGCTTCAGGTGGATCGGTAATGATGGTTGGACAGGCTATCAAACAAGACAGCAATAAGAACATTATTGTTAAACGGAATCCAAACCGACCCATGACAGCCAGATTATCTGAGGCTCGCGGTATAGTCAAACGGTGACTCGTTTTCCGTTTTTTCGGCAATGGTGGATGATTGTACTGATCCTCTGGTTTGGTGCGGCATTCGCGCACCTCGAGCCAGTTCGTGTGCTAGCGTCTTTCCCAACCGCCGCATCGTCGCAAGTTCAAGTCAATTTGTTGGGAGCGGACAGCGGATCGGCGGTGACTGGTGCACTCATTGACCTCGAGATTAAAGCCGTCGGAAGCCCTGATCCCGTTCAAATTATCAAAATAAAAGAAGTCATGCCTGGAAGGTACGAAACCACCCTGTCGGTAGCATCAGGTTCTTACGAGTTGGGCATCGTAGACCATACGTTCCCAGAAGAAGCCCTTCGTTACAGTTTCAAAGGGGACTTGCCCAGACCCGCCAACCTCAACATTGCATCATGGGTTTGGGCGGCGACCAAAGCCAGAACGGCAACCCCAGCAACCCCTTCGCTCATTTTGGCGTTGGTTGTGCCAATCGTCATCACATTGCTGGTGTTGATTTTCGCCTTTTTCAGGATGCGTTCAAAACCTCGAGCAACAGGCGATCAAAGCAGTTGAGCCTCTTAAATTTCGGGGATTGCAAATGATGTTCAATGGGTTTATTAGAAGCTCGAGTTGAGCGTATTTTGCTGCTCGAGGTTTTGTCAAATACTTGTCTCGAGGATGTTGTGTTAATTTGTTCTCATGTCTGAAACAAAACTTCAAGAATGTACAGCCCAAGAAATCTTTGAGCGGCTGAACTTAATAAATTGGCAGACAGAAAAAGGTCATATTGAGATGAATTTAGCAGGAATTAAGTTTTTTATTCAAGATAAAAATGCTATTGGGAACTTATTGCAGGAATGGTTTTCACATTGGATGAATACAGAAAAAATCTTGTTTGAGCCAGGTCCGGATAATCAAAAATTTCCAGATTTCTACTTGAATCCACCGTCAAAAAAGGAGGGATTACTCGAAGTCAAATCATTCAATGGAAATACCAAACCAGCATTTGATGTTGCTGATTTTCCTTCGTATATCAAATCTTTACCAGAACATGTTTATGTTTTGAACAAGGACTATTTGGTTTTTGCGTACACCCTCGTGAACGGTGAACTTTTTATCAAAAAAATCTATCTGAAGAAAATCTGGGAAATCTGCGGTAAAAATCCGAAAGGAGTGATTAGTAACCAACCAGGCACGGGGGATTACGGTATTAAAAAAATGCGCCCTGTCACATGGTTTTCTGCCAAATTCGCATCTACAGTTAGATCAAGACGTGACTTTTTAATAATTCTTCGGGATACATTAGCAATAAGACATAAACAAGGTATGATTGATGCAGAAGATTGGTTTCGTGAAGTCAATCAGAGCTATGAAGCATATTATCGAACGAGTATTGACTCGCCTTAACCGATAAGACAGGTACGGGAATTTCGGAAATAAGGCGCTCGGTAATGGCTTTAATGACAGGGACAGCTACTGAATTTCCAAGCAGGTCATAGCACTCTTCATCACAAATGGTCATTCGGTAATCGTCAGGGAAACCATTTAAGCGCAAACCTTCCCGAATGCTTAAACGCCGCAAACCTTGCCCATCAACAACCGCAATTCGACTCATGTCGGTGGCGACCAATGTCGGGCAAATACCGTTTGGATCAAGAATTTTGTTGATTTCAAAACTCAGTTTCCCAACCACAATGTTATAACCCGCTTCAACATCCAAACGTGGTTGGCGCTTCTGTACACCGTCAATGTTCACAAGGTCTTTCGGGTGTTCAAACTCGAGATAACCTTTTTGCACAAGGTCATTGAGCAAATCTTTAAGGTTAAATTGATCGAACAATCCTTCTGGGTAAAAGAAACTCGAGATTTCGCCTAGCGTTAATGGCATTCCGTCCATCCATTCAATGCCTTTTTTGACTGCCCAATGGCGTTTGCGGCGTTCGCGCAATAGTGTCTCGAGCAGGCGTTTTTGAGTTGGGGAAACTGTGCCTTTGAGTTCAATATCCCAACTGTGAATGTTGTCAGTGCCGCCGCGCTTGTCTTTAATGCTTTTGCCGTACAATCCTTCGGGTTTGAAATGGCTCAAAACTTTTTGGGTGAGCACTGAATCCAGTGTTTCTAAGCCAGTTTCGAGTAAATCACCAAGGCGCTGGAGTGGCATTGCTTCAAACTCGAGATTGATTTCGTGGTGTAAATGCCCAAGAATAAAAATGCGTTTACGGTCTTGAGGGACACCAAAATCGGCAGCGTTTAAGACTTTCCAAGTGACGTGATAACCAAGTTGGGTTAGGGCAGTCAGAATTACTTTTAAAGTCCGTCCGTTATCGTGAGAGACAAGTCCTTCGACATTCTCGAGGATAAAGCCAAGCGGTTTTTTGGCGGTCAGAATACGTTCGATTTCAAAAAAAAGTGTGCCTCGAGTATCAGTAAAACCGAGACGTTGACCCGCACTGCTGAATGGCTGGCATGGAAAACCTGCGAGTAGAAAATCAAAATCGGGAATATCATCCGCAGCAATTTGCGTAATATCACCGTGAATCTCTTCAAGCGGAAAATTCTGTTGATACGTTTTTACAGCGTGCCTTTTGATTTCAGAGGTCAGAACACATTCAGGAGTCAATCCCAATGCTCGAGTGGCTTGTTCAAAACCAAGGCGAATGCCGCCCATTCCTGCGAATAAATCTATAAATCGAATGCTTGGCATTTGTGTCCTCTTTGATTCAGTATACTTTAATTCTAACGCAAGAGCAAGAATTACTTAACTCTTTTTTGGACGACCACGCTGCCGTCGTCCGTGCTCTAAAAATGCTTTGACAGAAGCTTCATGAACAAATAAATCTCGCCCAATTTTTGTGGCTTCAAGACTTCTCTCGAGAATCAATTGTCGTACACGCGAAGGCGTGACCGCCAAAAGCTGGCTGGCTTCGTTTGTGGTTAAAAAGCTCGAGAGGTCATTCATAACAACAGGATTGAGTCTATCCTAAGTTAAACTCCATCGTTCGAGATCACCCGTGGCGTTTTGGCGATTGCCAACTGCCCACACGCCGCGCCCGCATCCCGTCCCCTCGAGCGGCGCACACTGACGGGCACACCGCGTTTCTCGAGGGTGTCGTAAAATTCTTGAATTCGAGTCTCACTCGAGCTTCTAAAACCCGATTCCGCCCAAGGGTTCATCGGGATCAGGTTGACGTGTGAAACCAGTCCCCGCAAAATGTCCGCCAGCAATTCGGCTTGCCAGATTGCGTCGTTGACACCCGCCAGCATCGCGTACTCGAGGGTCACACGCCGA
>JANLWR010000086.1:0-3873 GCA_031364625.1 Deinococcales bacterium
CCCAACGGATGAGGCTCGAGGCTGTGATCTTCATGTTGCTCTCCTTGTTTCCTGTGGTGATTGCGGTCTGCTGAAGGTTGTTCATAGGGTTGTCTCCTTTTTTAAACGATTGGGATCGGTGTCAGCGTTGACATCTAAAACGTTCGCCGATTTGGGATCAAGCTGAATAACCGAGATTAATGGCATTCCTAAATCACGCACCTTCCTGAGCAAGCCATGCAATGCGGCTTGATCGATCATTGGGCAAGTCAAAAGCGTATTGCCGTTGGTCTCGAGACTGATGATCACGCCCCCAAACCAGTCTGCCCATTGATTGCCCAGATGACCTTCGATCCTGATTTGATAGACCATTGTCTTAACTGCATTGCTTTGTGGGTCGTGTTCATTTGACATTGTTGTGTCTCACGGTGATGGTGGTATTTTCAACCGATCTAAGTTGAGAGACTTCTTGAAAGCCATCACCCAACTCGAGGGTCATGGAGCGGTTTGCAGTCGTTGAAAATCGGCATCGAGCGCGTCGAAAAACACCTGTTCCACTTTGCGCGGATCACTGAGTCCACGGCTGTCAACGGCAACGGCAACACCACCAAAACGGTTGCTGACCGACCAGATCATGGTCAGTGTGCTGTTGTTGCCCAACTTGCCCCAAAAGTCAGGGTCTGAACGCAGGGACACGGAGGTCTCGGCGGTGCCGGTCACAGTCCAGTTGGAGTAGCCACCTTCAGGCTTCGTCCGATTGGCGGTGGCGACGATGGTGTCCGTGATTTGTTCCGTCGTCGCGGCATAAACCATCAGTGGGCGGGCGAGTTGTGGGGCGCAGGCGGACAGCAACAATAGGGTGATCAGCAGTATTTTTTTCATGGTTTCTCCAAGGGCATATCTTTGTGTCGGAAGCGTGACGGGTTATGTCGGTCTGGCGTTGATGGATTCGGACAGGTGAACCTCCTTGTTCTGGGTCAGGTTGGACGTTACTGGGCACGGTGATTTCCCTTCGCCTCGACAGTACGGGCGACGGTGAAACTCGAGTTGGAGAAGCAAGGTGAGCAGCGTTGACTGATTCGACAGAATCACAGTTAATTGTGCTTACATCGCTCTGGAATCACGGTTTCGCCACAGAATTCGAGCGAGGGCAACCAGAATCCACTGACCATTTAGACCACGCAGTGCAGCTACCAATATTTGGGTTCTGCGATTTGCGGCTCTTGAAGTCATTTGATTCTCCTTTTGAACCGCGATCAGTCTCAAGGTTTGACACTGGGCATCGCTGCCTGTTTGGGTTCAACTAAAGACAACATACGGATCAATATGGGGAGTTGTCTTCACCACTTGTGGGGATATGGGCACAGAAGCACAGGGGGATGAAAACCCTGCTTCAAATCCGAAAAAATACCGATTTTTGAGGTGTTCTTGTTTAAGTTACGTTTGGGCGGTTAGCTCAAATCCAGGTCGCTTGCCCGTTTGACAGCCGCCCGACGATTCTTGACATTGAGTTTGCTGAAGATGCTCTTGGTATGCGTGCGAAGGGTGCTCAAGGCAATCTCGAGTTTCTGGGCGATCTCGGGTCCTGAAAGGTCGGTGTTGAATTGCCGAAGCACTTGAAGCTCGCGCTGACTGAGTGCCTCGAGTACAGGCTGTGAGGCGGGGGAGGGTTGCCTGCGCAAATCGCTGAGCGGAGATTCGCCTGCATTCCTCAGTTGCTCCGCGTGAAATTCTGCCAGCAGCTTGCCCGTATGGTTTGGCTTGATCTTTTGTTTGGCAGCCTCGAGAAGAAGTTGCCGCATGGTTGAGCCTTCATCCAGAAAGATGCGGATGTAACCTTCAGGCTCCGCCAGCGTCACGGCTTGTTCTAACGCCATTAGCGCAGCGGCTGTGTCGTCTTGGGCATAGTGAGCCAGCCCCTGCAAGACCAGGATTTCGATGACGCTTCCCATCCTGCCGCCAGCTTGCGCTGCTTTCAGAAGTCGCTCGAGCAGTTTCATAGCATCAAGGGCGGATCGGTCAGCCAAAAGGATTCGCGCCAGGGTGATGTGTTCAAACTCGTGCAGGTAGCTAAGGTCATCCTGAGCAGATAAGTTCTGCTCACGCATCCAACAGAGGGCTTCAGCCAACTTTCCCTGCACGACCCAGACCCGTGATTTCAAAGCGGCAATAGGGCGCAGGTTTGGGAAAAAGTCACTCACATAAACGCGTTCTGCCTTGAGCAGCAGCTCGAGAGCGCCGTCCAAGTCTCCCTGGGCTTGGCGTATTCGAGCCATCGCAACATGCCATCGATACTGATTTTGGGGTAAGCCAGTAAACTCACCGAGTGTCTGGCTTGTCAACAGGTGTTGCACGGCGGCGCTCAGATCGTTGTGTTCACGCATCAGTTCGCTCATGCCGACATACATGTCTGCCGCGCCGCGCAGCACCAGCCCACCTTGCTCGGTTGCAAGTTGTAATCCCCGTTCATAGCATCCCGTTGCCTCGCGCAAACGACCTTGCACAATCCGTATGTCTGCCAGGGCGATGCTGATCCCAAGCGCGTCGGAAGTGTGACCAACCCTCAGCAGCCTCGTCATACATTCGGCATAGGATTGTTGTGCCGCCTCGAGATCCCCGCGCGTCCAGTAACTGAGTCCCAGAAGTCCAGCCGCAGCCCCGCGCCCGTGATGATTTTCATCAGGCAAAAGCTCAAGCGCCCGCCGTGCGTATTTCACGGTCTGCGGCACATGACCCAGTGCCAGGGCATGTGCGGCACGGAAAACAGCAATTGAACCGGGCAGGCTGCGGAATTCTTCTTCATCCAGCACGACCATCTCCGCCGTGTTTTCTCTCGAGTCCAACCAGCGTTCTGCATCGCGCAGTCGAGCCTCAACGCCCTCAAGCTTACCGCTCGAGAGTAACGCCCCAGCAAGGTGAACGCTGAGGACGGGTCTGGAAAAGAACAGTTCGTTGGGAAGCATCTCGAGCCAACCGAGCACCAGGGCTTCCTGTCTATTTCGGCGCATGGCTGGTACTGCCCGTTCGATCAAGTCTGCCACTCGCTCGAAATCCTTAGCCGATAGCGCGTGGCGGATCGCATCGGCTGCCGAACCATTGTGCTCAAACCACGCACTCGCACGCCGATGCAGGGTAGGAACTTGATCGGGCTGTTCCGTATTCAAATGCAATTGAAGAACATCGGCAAAAAGATGGTGGTAGCGATACCAGTGACGCTTGTCGTCGAGCGGAATCAGAAAGAAGTTGCCCCGTTGCAACGCCTCCAATCGCGCCTTGCCACCCGACTGATCGGTGAGGGCATCGCACAGCGAACCATTCAAACGATCTAAAATGGCGGTCTGAAGCAGGAAGCTTCGGATGGCTTCAGGCTGGCGCTGCAAGACCTCTTCAACCAGATAATCGACAATGTAGCAGTGATCTCCGGCGAAGGCTTGGATGAATGCTGGAACATCTTGGTGATGCTGAATCGAAAGTACCGCCAATTGCAGCCCCGCGATCCAGCCTTCGGTTCGGCTTTCCAAGACGGCAACCTCTTGGCTCGAGAGATGAAGATCCATCATCTGGTTGAGAAATTCGGCGGCTTCGGACGGGCTAAAACGCAAATCTGTCACGCGAAGTTCGGTCAATTGATGGCTGGCACGTAACCGAGCCAGCGGCAGATTTGGGTCCTCACGGGTGGTGATGACCAAGTGCATGTGTGCTGGCAGGTGCTCGAGCAGAAAAGTGATGGCATGATCGACTGGTTTGGCATCAATCAAGTGGTAGTCGTCAAGTACCAAAACAAAATCGTCCGCGATACTGGTGATCTCGTTGAGCAAGGCTGTGAGGATCGAATCGGTTGGTGGTGACTGCGGGGATTGAAGCGCACCCAACAAGCCCTCTCCAATATTGGGC
>JANLWR010000092.1:0-5008 GCA_031364625.1 Deinococcales bacterium
CTGTTGTAATTTGGGCTTGGAATTGAGGAAACGCACTTGAGCCAGTGATGAAACCAAGTGCTCAGTTTTGGGAATTTCTGCGATATGATATTAACAGAATAAAAAATAAAAATATGTATATTACGAAATATCTAAAAGTCTGGATATCGCACCGTGTATGAAAGGAGAAAGTGTATGAAAGGAGAAAGTATGAAACCACCTTGAGCTTACCCGAGAAGCACTATTTTTTTGTCTTCAAAGTCAGGATTTTTTCAAAAAACAGCAACTCAAATCGACCCTCAAAACTCGAGTAGCAATAGCCCTGAAATGACATGAGGCACCAGAAAGCTCGAGTCTGGATTGTCATTTTTTGACCTGACGCAATACGAACAATTCGACAATATGGTTGGGTACGGGTTAGTCTTTAAATTCAAACTAATGAAGCAAAAAGTATTGGCTTCGGAAAGGCAGAAATTGCAGGTGACAACTGCATAAAACAACATTGCAGCACAACACCGCACAACGACTCAATACTCGAGGAGATCAAATGAAACCCATAAAGCAATTCCTATCTGAGTTCACTTTGCTGCCAATCCAATCCAATCCAATCCAATCCTTAAAGCACGTGATGTTATGAAAAACTGGAAGCGATACTTCGTGTCAATAGCGCTACTGAGCACACTTACTGCCTGTGGTCAACCAAATCCAGAAACGAAACCCACCAACCAAACACCAACTTTTCTAGGCACGGCTGGACTAAACATTGGCGAGGCACTGCCCTCGGATCAACTGCCTCCCATCACCACCAAGGGAGCAATCGGTGAGAGTACCGTTCAGATCACACGCTTGGTTTCGAGTGGTGCGACTGACAGTAGCACTGAACGCTATGTTTGGAGTACGTTCGAGGTCAAAAACATCACGGCTGCACCGATGACCAATCTTTCGTTTTATACCTACAATCAAGCCTCCAGCAACATTGGTGGGACAGCCTTAAAAAATGTTCGTCGGTTGGACAACACCGCCATCACCGACATCAATATTGCGCGTGGCATTCGACCATCCGCAGGTTTAACATTGGCGAACAATGCCTTTAGCATCAAGCCACTCGAGGCAGATTTCCAAGCCTTTCGCGCCTCTGAAGCGTTGAATGTTGAAACTGGAGCCAAAACACTCAGCAGCTTGTTAACGAACGACACCATTCTCGATTACGGCTTTACCGTGCGGTCTGCCAGTGGAGATCGAACGCTCGATCCCAACGAGCTGGGTACTGTGACCTTGGGTTGGCGTTTGCCCCTGCAATCCGTTGTTGCCGACACCCCACGACGTTGGACAGCCATGTTCACACTTGCCACCGATACCATTACTCGAGTCACCCGTGACTTGTTTGAAACCACCGCCGCCACCATCGCTCGAGCGGGTGCGCCAATCAATGCCAGCGAAATTGCCCTGATCGGCAACGATACAGACACGGCAGGCGCAGGCAGAACCACCGTTCGACTGCCAAACGTCAGATGGTACGTTGGCACGCCAGACACCGCCCAAGCCAACTTTGACCTCGCCCTCGAGTCACCCGTCAATACCGTCGGCTCGAGCGTTAACTTTGATGCCACCAGTTCGGGTGGGAACGGTATCGCCTACCAATGGAATTTTGGGGATGGCACAACCAGCACCAATGCCGTTGTCAGCCATGCTTACACCAACCCTGGATTGTACAATGTCAAACTTGTCGTCACTGACAACACTGGGCGAACTCACCAACAAACCGTCCAAGTGGCAGTGCTGCCCGAAATTCAAAACATTTCCCCCAACCTGAGTTTAAAAGGCAGCGACACCGCCAGCTTTGACGCAGGCGATCCACTGCCAGGGTTTGATTACCAATGGAATTTTGGTGATGCCAGCACAGGCACAGGCTCGAGGATCAGTCACAATTACCCAACCCTTGGGACTTACGTGGTCAAACTGAAAATCATTGACAACCGCCCGTTAACTAGAAGCAAGACCAACCGTATTAGCGGCGGTGGCAGCACCGCGTACCAAAACGAAACTTGGATTACACGCTGGGAACCCAAACCCAAAGCCAAATTCAGCCTCTCGAGCAGCCTGGGCGCGGGAGCAAGTTTTGGACTTGCACCGTACCTGGTTAATTTTGATGCCAGCGCCTCGAGTGGCAGCACTGCCCTGACTTACGCCTGGTCTTTTGGTGACACCACCACTGGCACGGGCGCAACCACAGCCCATACCTTTGCCCCAGGCGAAAACATGGTCAAACTGACCGTGACCGACACCAAAGGACAAAAAGACACGTACCGCGCTTACGTGACCGCAAAACAAAGCGATATTCCAGGTCCTCAAGTTCAAAACGCATTATTTCGCCCCGTGTTCACCTACCCAAGCGCAACTCGAGCCAAGAGTACCGACCCACTGGATTTACTGCCAGCCACAAAGTCCGAAACCCGTTCTTACGCAAAAGCCATCAGCACCAGAACCGGAACCAATTACATTGATTACTTCCCGTACGTGATGCACAAAAGCGCCAGCCTAACCAGGATCGGCACCCGTTGGAACGCATGGTCAAACGCCAGTGCTTACCGCTCAGTTTTTTGCAGCACGGTGTTCACGTACTACAATGCCATACAAACACCAAATTTACTTTTTCAGAACAGTGCTAACACTGCCTTGTGCGATTTTTTGCAAATCCGCAATGTTGATGTCCCAGTCCTCCAAACCAAAGGCAACAGCGAATTCTTTGTTACCTCGAGTTTGTTTGACCAAACGTATCGCTTTGACGTTTTTGGTGGGTTACGAGTACCCAAAGTATTTATTGCCGTCGTGCCTGACAAAATGATCCCAGGTGAAATTGGCTCGCCGTACATTACCGAAAACATTGGCAACTTCGACGGGACAAGACAATTGATGCTGACCGTGCGTGTGCGCCAAAGTGAAATTCTAGCTGGCAACCTGAAATTTAAAGTCCCTGTTTATGCCGTAGATGACAGTGGCGCACTCATGACAACTGTCAACGGCTACTTTAAAGCCGCATTTAAAACAGGTAACGCAGCCGTCACTACCGATTGTGGCGAATGCGTCATGGAAAGCGGCAAAGCCTACATCGAAGTAACCATGCCAACCACTGCCTACGCACTCGGCAGTGCCCCACTGGACTTAACCCAAATTAGCGTGTATGGCAACCCCAACTGTGGTACGGACAACAGCGACTGGGTGAACAAAATGCCAGACAGTGCGCTTTTGAACAACTGCAACACTGTTACCGCGACTTACGTGCCACCCACAGGAATCTCGAGCATCCCCGACTTTAAGTACCCCATTCCAACCATCACCGCCACCTTTTGGGGTCACACATTGATTGGTGCTGATGCCGCAGCCGTTAACAAGTGGAATTCGTATCTCAAAGATGGATTCTGGGACGATGCCAAAAATTTCATCACCGACTTCATTCCATTTATTGGCAGTGGCAAAGACTTCCTGGCAAGCGTAAAAGCCTGCCAAGTCCAAGCGTGTGCTGTTCTAGGGTATGGTGCAATCGTGCTGGCTGGTGTTGGCGTGATTGCCGATATATCACCAGTCACTGGTGAGTTGTACGCGAAATTTGCCAAAGTTTTTAAACCCAGCAAATTAACTGCAAAAGGTGTTTCAAACGCGCTCGAGCAAGTTATTAAAGAAGGCGTGGATGCAACCAAAAGCGTTGATGCACTCAGCACAGATTTGGAAACAGCATTCGGAAAAGTCGCAAAATCCATCAATGACTGTGGTGAACAATGTCGTTCAGGTTCAGAACGAATTTCTGTTAAACTCAAACTTGAAGGGTCAACCGATAAAGATGCACTCAAATCTGTCAATGATGCGTTAGTAAGCATTGACCCAGACCTTGTTACAAGTTCTCGAGTTTTGTTTACAGAGTTATTCCCAAATTGCGTTCGTGCTGCAGTCGGTTCGGTAAGCACAGGTGTTGTTCAAACTCGAGCTTTGGGTACAGGGACGAGTGTTTTCAGTTGGTGTCAAACTCTCATCAATCTTAGAATGAATTTCGGCGCGTACTTTTCGCTGAGTCCATCGGGCAATTCTAGTTTCTCTGATTCGATAGTGCATATCCTGATGGGTAATACTAAAAATCCTGGAGCTAAACAAACAGGTGAATTAATAGGTGGTCATCTTGAATCAGCATTGCCAACAGGGTCAGTTATTACAAATGTTGTACCAGATGCCACAAATCCGTTAATTTATAGGTGTCAAGTTGATTGGGTGGATGCAAACGGTTTTCTATACTCAACAAAAAGTAAACCGCTTCATTCAATGTTTCCAAAGACTTGGACGCCAACTCAAACATTGCAAGAAATTACGAGTGCACTACAATTTGCGGCAATGAACGGGGGTATAACTGGTACTATCTTTAAAGGAATATCAACTTCTGGAGTTAAAATTGATGGTCTGTTAGATAGTGCTGGTAAAATTTATCAAGCAAATCCAAGTTGGCCACAATGAAGTGCACTTATGAGGATTAAATCTTTTTCTTTTAGACATGTTGTTCATCCTCAACATGGACTAGCTGTTTTTGACGACTTTGAGCTTGAAAAAACTCGAGATGATGAAGAGGAAGTTGATCTTACAGCAGTTAAGATTATGCTAGAATCAAATTCATTATTAACAATAGTAATGAAAATGACGCTAACTTTGCAAGGTTATATCGAAGAAAACGACAGTGAATTTGGTGGTGACACATGTTGTATGAGTATCCATAATCCAATTTGCGAAATAAGACCAGAGTATGTTCACCTTGAGCGCAAAGGTCGGGTATACCTCGAGGATATGATCGAAATGATGTGGTTACGAATCGAATTTCAGCGGAAATACTCTGAGATTAAAAGACTCAAAGAGAACAAGTTTCTTGGTTTCAAAAGCCTCACTTAAGTTTTAAATCCTCTTGTACTGCAAGAAGCTCGAGCCTTAAAACTCGAGCTTCAATCTTTTCAAATTACTCTTTAATCGTGAATGTCGCCGCACTCGAGCGTCC
>JANLWR010000105.1:0-5268 GCA_031364625.1 Deinococcales bacterium
CCCAACGCTTAGGAATATATACAAGAATAACACTAGGAGAATTAGCTGCTTGGAGTAGTTCTATTGATTTGCAAATATTATTTGCCAATTCAGCAGTGCCTAACTGATTACTTGATCCAGGAAATGGTTCCAAACAACTCACCCAACCGCCTTGATTAGGCTGAGGAACGTTGAGAGATAAACCAAAAGCGCCGCTGAACCCTGGAAAATCCATAACATAAGCATCACGCTCATTTGCTTTATAGGTGTTATGCATTCCATTCAAATAAGCAGCCAATGGCGCAGAATCTCTTGGTGGACAAATGATTCCAATATGAACTTCATTACCAAAACCTTTATTATTTAAGGGATAATCATAGGGTTGATAATCACGTATTCCCCTTAAGGCATGTGTATCCTTCTCAAAGTAAGTCCCCGCCTTGTTTGAAAATAAAAGCAGTGGTTCATCAAGTTGAATCCCCTCATGCTTAATATGCGTCAGGACGTTATTGGAGAGGTTAAGATTTGCCCCCATAAGCGTATTGATACGTGCAATCGTTGGATTACGCCGAACTGAGAAACGAAATCCAGAGGCACTATTCGGTGGGAACTCAAGTTTTACATCTTCTTGACCAGGCAAGAGAAGTTTACCCCAACTATTTAAGGCTTCGTTAAATTGCTTATTGTGTTGACCAGATAATATCTGTCACCGCAACTCTTTCTCTACTTCAATTGGGGCTGTGGTACCGTTTTTAGTTAACCCTTTAATAGATGGGCTAATAACGAGATAATGCTTTCCAGCATAGCGTTTAAGTCCAAGTAGTGCTGCATCATGGTAAGCAATATCTGTTGCATAGATTCGGAGACTACCAGTTGCATTTTTCTTCCAAACAAGACTACGCCCATCCGTATCAAGATTTCGAGCAGTTGCTAGACCACGAACAAGTGCTCGTACTAACAGGCTGGTTATAATGCTATTAGGGTTTTCAAGTTCGTCTTCGGTCAAAGGTATCCGCTCAATATTTCCCTTAAGGACCTTTCCAAACGCATCTCGTACATCATCTACCAGACCTATAGCCATGATTTTGTTTCGCAATGGCGCGGCTACTATAGGGCGGTTACCACATTGTTTTTCTATCTGATTCCAACTATTACGCCCTTCAAAACCGTCAGTCTCAAATTGAAGAAGTTCTGTAGGACATTCAACTTGAAAAGCATTACTTTTTATGATTCCAGCTACCTGACCACGTGTTACTTCAAAAGGCGTAGATTTGGGAATCGGAGTTGCACCCATGTACATTTTCTGCACTCGATCCCGCATTTCACCAAGAGTACATTCAAGTCCTAATCGCAAAATAACATCATCAAACCCTGGTGTGGCAACATAGACAGCCGTTCGTCCGTTTTTAGAAGCCAATTCAAGCAAGTTAGATACTGATTGTGGAGGGTCATCATCTCCATGCCCACACCAGTACAGCCGCCCTTTGCCTGGCTGAGAGTAAGCTATTTCTAAGGCTTGCATTATTGAGTTGTCACGTCCGCTATATCCAAGAACAATTAAAGTTTCATTTGAAAGTCTTTTGCTCAAGGCTTCTCTAAGTGCTTGATCTTGGCTTTGTAGTTCTGTTGGCGTATTTTTCAGATCGTCATATCGATAATCTCCGTGCATCGCAACGCATAAAAGTTCACCTTTTCGAGTAATACGATCTGCGCGATCTGTTGAGTCAAGACCAACTTCGATAGGTGTCACTTTAGTTGAAGTAGCATCAATGGCTTTTGCAACTAATCGATCAAAATTGCATGTCCATGTAGACGATATCAGCCCAGCCTCTGCAAGAAGAGCTAAAATTCGATAGCCAACATGAGGTTCAGCACGCTCCGCTAAGTTCTGGAAATATTGACGGCGGTCATCTTTGAGGGGATAGCACTGCTCAACATAGAATCCATATTCCATGTCCGAATAGGCTTGCGGATATATGCGTTGGTCATCTAACCAACGTTGAACTTTTTGTTGAACACTTGGCAAAGAGAATTCACGAAATTGAGACTCTAATCCAGGATTTTTTGTTAAAAAGATTCTTCGTTTCCAATCCCAGATACACGCATTGGCTGAAGGAACACCTGAAGTGATGGATGCACCTGCGCCAAGAAGTAACGCATGTGGTGCATTACGATTTACAGCAACAGCACGTATAAAGGCATCCAGGTTAAGTTTGGTGTATCCCGATATTTGGCTTGAAGAGGTCATTGAATTCATTATGCTTCAATTTTCACTACTATAGTCAAAATCAACTATTATCGCTTACCAAAAAAAATCTCGAGCCTCGACGACTCGAGATACTCTTAACATTCAATTTACTTCTGAACCAACACGTAACCCGAGAGCGGCTCGAGTTTCAAATTCCCTGAAACCGTGCCAAGCGGGGTCAATCCCGCTTTTGTACCGTCGGCGTGAATTGCCCAGTTTCCTGCTGGCAGTTGCATGTTGTCGGTTTGGCTGCTGCCGTGGAACACCACCAAAATCTTTTTCGCCGCCTCGAGCGTGAAGGCAATCGTGGCAACAGGCAGGCTCGAGTCGGGCAAGAATTTGAGGGTTTTACGCACCGCATCGGCGCTCGAGAGTCTGAACGCGGGGAAAGCTTTGCGAATGGCGATCAAGCCCTTCATGTAATTGTATGTGCCGTTAAACTTGGCAGCCCTTGTCCAATCGTATTTGTTGAGGGCATCGCCAGCGTTGTAAGTATTGTTGTTCCCGCCTTTGGTGCGTCCAATTTCGACACCGCCCTCGAGGAACGGCACACCTTGCGCCAGCAAAACCATCGCAGCGGCAAGGTTCGCGGATTTGAGGCGCATGTTCGCGTTGGGCATGACTTTCTCGAGTTTGTCCCAGAGTGCCAGGTTGTCGTGTGCCGAGACGTAATTGATGCTTTCAATCGGTTGATCGGTAAAATCTGAAATGCTCGAGTCGTAAGCGATTGATCCGACGATGCCTTTTTTCAGGCTGGTGCTCGAGGTGATCGCGCCACTCACGAAACCTGGTTTGCTGCCGTCGAGGTCGCCGCGCAGGGCGTTGCGGTAATTGTCGTTAAAGACCGCAAAATTCATGCCGCGCTGACTTCCCTTACCGAAACGCAGCGGTCCGCCGCCCGTCCAGGGTTCGCCGTACAAGACCACATCGGCGCGTAACTTTCGCAACTCGAGCGTCAAGTTTTCGACGGTGGATTTGCTGAACATGCCGATCAGATCGAATCTAAAACCGTCCAAGCCGTACTCGAGCATCCAGTATTTGAGGCTGTCCCGAATGTACTTTCGCACCATTGGGCGTTCGTCGTGCAGGGCGTTGCCGACACCGGATTCGTTCAAGACTTGACCCTCATCGTTGGTGCGGAAGTAATAATAAGGCACGGTTTGCCAGAAGGCGCTGTCTTCGCCCCTGGCGGGAACGCTGTGGTTGTAGACCACGTCCAAAACCGCACGTAAACCCGCCTTGTGCAGGGCGGCGATCATGGTTTTGACTTCCATAATGGCAACGGCGGGTTGGCTTGGATTGGTGCTGTATTGCCCCTCAGGAACGTTAAAGAGGTTGGTTTCGTAGCCCCAGTTGTAAACGCCGTTGTTGGCGGGGTTAATCTTTTGAAACGGCAACAGGTGAATGTCGGTCACGCCAAGGTCGCGTAAGTAATCAAGCCCTGTTTTCTGACTCGAGTTTGGTACGGTTGTCCCTGTTTGAGCCACGCCCAAGTATTTTCCGCGCAGGGCGGGTTTGACGCCGCTCGAGGGGTCAACCGTGAAGTCGCGGATGTGCATTTCGTAAAGAATTGATTCGGTCATCGGGCGGCTCGAGCTTTTTGGGCGCGTGAAATTGGCGGGATTGGTTTTGAGAAGATCCACGACCATGCTGCGTTTGCCGTCAGTGCTGGCGGCGTAAGAGTTGATGTCTGCGGTAACTCGAGTCTCAAGGTAAGACTTAAAGCGGTATTGGTAATAATGCCCGTTCAAATCGCCATTCACATTGGCGCTCCAAACGCCGTGTTGATCGCGTTTCATGTCAATAATCTGGTCGGGTCCACTGGTGGCGTCGTCAAAAATAAACAGTTCGGCGCTCGAGCTGACCGGACTCCAGACTTTAAAGCTGGTGACGGTTTTGGAGTACCGACTGCCGAGGTCGTCGCCAGAGTAATTGTATTGCTTGTCGTCGAGCGCTTCACGCACATACACCGTGCGGGCGAAATCGTCGGCGATTTTCAGTTCAATAAATTTGCCTAGATCGTCAATGCCGAGTGGTTTCTCGAGTTTGATCGATAGAACTTGGACTGGTCCGATTGGTGCAGCGGCAACAGGTTTTTCTCGGGGCACAACGGTGGCGGGGGCTTGAACTTCTTTGGGGTTGTTGATGCTGTCGCGCACGGTTTTTTTGTTGAAGTCAACGACAAATTTAACAATCGTGCCGTCTTTCGGGATACTGAGCGCAATGTTGCTGCCGCCAGGGGCGAAATCTGCGCCGTAATTTTCGGTCCAAGTGCCACCTTTGGCGACCTTGTACTCGAAATCACCTTTGGGGAACGCGGCAACAAACTCAAACACGCCGCTCGAGATTTCAGACATGCGGGTGATGTCACCGTTTGGATTCCAGTCTGTGCCGCCCAGGGCGGCTTGAATCGTGCCTGGCAGCACCACTTTGGTTGGGTCAACCGAATCGGTGCTGACCGCCACGGGTGCGCCGCCAGCCTCGAGTTTGGCAATCTTTAAAAACTTGCCGTTGATGGTTAAATTAACTTGTCCCTCGAGTGATTTGAGGTCGCTGGCTTTAGGCAGCCATGCGCGAATCGTATCGCTGCTATCCAAAAAGGCGGGTTCGCCGCGTGGTGGGGCGGCTTTTGCCTGGTAGGCATCGGCGGCGGCGCGTGAAACTTCAAATTCTTTACGACCCTGGAACGCCCAGATTTCGGCGACGCCAGAGGCGGGAACGGTCACAAGACGGTCTGATTCGCCGTCTTTGGCTTCCCAGTTGCCCCTACGCAAAATAAAGCCAAGTTCGGTATGTTTGCCTGGAATGTCAATCGTGGCGGTCTTGCCAAAATCGTCGCCGCCGTCAAAATTGTAGGCTTTACCGTCTGTGGCTTTGGGTTTTGATCCCCAAGCCCAAACGTTCCAGCCGTCAAAATCGGCTCGAGGTCGTTTGTAATGCAGCACCAAACGCGTACTGCCATCGGGGGCAACTTCGGCTGCCGCAACGGGTGCAGCTCGAGTGGGTACGGTTTCGGGGGTGCTGACAAGGTCTGGGTTATT
>JANLWR010000116.1:0-2995 GCA_031364625.1 Deinococcales bacterium
TCAAAATTACCGATCTGCAAGAAGTCGCTCGGGTGGCGCACCTTCACGGCGCTCTGGCAGTCACCGACAATACTTTTTGCACCCCGTATTTAACCCAACCGCTCGAGCACGGTTTTGACGTGGTGCTGCATTCGATGACCAAATACTTGGGCGGTCACGGCGACGCGATTGGCGGCGTGCTGGCAGGCTCGAGCGACTTGATGACAATGGTCAGGATGGAAGGCTTGCGCCACCTTGGAGGCTGCCTGGGACCGCAAGAAGCCTACTTGTTCTTGCGTGGCATTAAAACCCTGCCGCTTCGGATGGAAGCCCATTGCGACGGCGCCCAAAAAATTGCAAAACACTTGGTTTCAAAATCGGGCATCAAACGCGTCTTTTACCCAGGACTCGAGACTCACCCAGGGCATGAAATTGCCAAACGCCAGATGCGGCGTTTCGGGGGCATGGTCAGCCTCGAACTCGAGGGCGGACGACAAGCTGCACAGGTCTTCCTGGACTCGCTCGAGTTGTTCATGCAAGCCGTGTCGCTCGGTGATGTCGAGTCCTTGGCGTCTCACCCAGCCAGCACGACACATCAACTTCTCTCACCAGAACTTCGCGCCAAAGAGGGCGTCACAGATTCACTGGTGCGCCTTTCAATTGGCATTGAAGACCCACAAGACCTGATCGCCGACATCGACCAAGCCCTCGCCAAAGTCAACAAAGCACTGCTGGTCGGCGTTTAACCGCCAAACACTTGAGTCCACAATCGTGCGCCGTTCGAGTCAAAAACCCTTACTCGAGCGGCAGGCACAGATTCGGGCAGCACAAACTTGATTTTTGTACCGTGCGCCACCTCGAGCACTTTTCCGTTTCCGGCGACCAATTCGCTCGAGTACGCGTAATGATGTTCACTTTTGATTTCAAGCTCGAGCGTTCGACCTTTCCAAAACAGTTTCTCGAGCATGATGCCCGTGCTCGAGTAAAAATGCCCCAACTCGAGTGCCGTCAAAATTGCCGTTTGCTCGAGTTTATCCGTTTCGACCATGACAAAAGCTTGCCCTGGCAGGCTTTTATAACCCCAAAATTCGCCCTGAAAGTCGTGCGAATCGTCGCTGGCGATGCCGTACCAAAGATGGTTGGCTTTGATCAGACCATCCCAGAATTCGTCGGTGCTTTTCCGTCCGCCCACGCCCAAATTGTTGCAATCGGTGCTGGCATTCCAAACCTCAAAAAGTTTGCAATTGCGCACGCCAAGCAAGTGCTTGCTCTCGAGCGCCCAATGAAAGTTTGGATGGTTGACAATCGGCACGCCGCCCAAGCCGCGAATGCCGTCGATTGCGCCCTGCAAGCACAATTCGATGGTTGGATAAGTTCGCAACTCTGGCATGGCGGTGATGCCCAAGCCGTTGACATGCACAGGCAAACGCTCGGCAACCGTGGTAATTTCCACGCCAGGAATTGCCAGAAAGCTCGAGTTTGCCACCTCGGTCGCCCAAGTTGGGTCGAAAGGGTGGTTGTGATCGGTCATGCAAACAAAATCATAACCATGTGATTTGTACCAGCCTAAAACCTCCGACGGGCTGGTATCACCATCAGAGACGTAAGAATGCGTGTGGGTATTGCCTTTAAACCAGGGCATCAGATGTTCCTCGAGTCATTCATTGCTGCAATCTAACCGAAAGGGAAATGAAATTTCCGTGTCCGAGACTCATTCTTTGGCTTTTACTCGGTTCGCTTGCAGATGACGTAACGTCATGAAGGATCATCGTTTTAACCGCGCGGGAGGTCATGTTGAGAATCGGAGAAATCGCACGAATGGCACGGGTGTCCGTTCGCACCCTTCATCATTACGATGCCATCGGTCTGTTCAAACCCAATCTGGTGGGCGAAAGTGGTCATCGTATTTACGCAACACATCAACTCGAGACCTCGCGGCATATCCTCACGTTAAAATCGCTTGGATTTGCTCTCGAAGAAGTTGGGGCAGCCCTGAATGGATCGGCTTTTGATGTGCTGCTCGAGCAAAAACGTCAAGAACTTTTGTTGGAGCGCAATCTACTCGATGACCGATTGGAACGAATAGAACAAGCATTTTTACAGGAGCAACGCATGAAAGAATATCAAATTGAACTCAAAACCTTGCCCAGCGCCCGCGTTTTTTCGGCTCGAGGGACAGCCAAAGATTACCGCCATGTCAGCGAACCGATGCGCCGATTGTTCAAATTCGTAGAGCAAGAACTGCGTTCGCAACAACTTGAGTCTGCACAACCTTGCGTTGTGGTTTGGCACGGCGATTACCGCAGCGAAGAACAATTCACGCTCGAGGTGGCAATGGGATTTAAAGGTGAACCCAGACAACCCTCAAACAACGAAGTGAACCTAACCGAATTGCCAAGCCAGGAAGTGGTTTCAACCTTGCATCGCGGTAGTTTTGAGCGTTTTGGTGAGGCGTATGCCGCGCTGTTCGCCTTTATGGATGCCGAAAAATTGATAGCCAACGGTGCAGTCCGCGAAGTTTATATTCATGTTGACCAAGACGAAGAAAAACACGTTTCAGAGTTGCAAATTCCAGTTCGTAAAGCCTAAAAGATTTTTAAAACCGAGTCTCGAGTTTAAACGCTCGAGACTCGAGTAGGGTGCGTCTGCCTTAATTTGGTGGGTATGACCAACAAAAAATACGTGATCAACCTGACCGCCGAACAACGCCAACAACTCAGCGAAATCAGCCGCAACGGCAACGCACCAGCCAAGAAAATCACCCACACCAGAATCCTACGCCTGAGCGACCAACACCACCGCCCGAATCCGCAAACGCTTCATGCTCCAAGGAAAACAACCAGCCTTAAATCGCAAACCACGCGCTGCAGCCGCTCGAGAAAGTATTTCGATGGTCAAAAAGAGGCTCAACTCATCGCCCTATGCTGCCAGGAAGCACCACAAGGTTATGCCAGATCGAACTCGAGTGGATTGGGCAGAGGAAATCAAGGTGTTATTAACGGTGGATTACCCAAAT
>JANLWR010000180.1:0-2341 GCA_031364625.1 Deinococcales bacterium
CTCGAGGGTGAACCAGAAAATGCGAAAGTTTGCTTTTTGCTGCCCACATCCCAACCCCTGACCAGACCGTCCACGCCGCCAGAGGCAATGGTTTTGGGGTCAAGCCAGATCACGCTGTTGATGCCGTCGGCGTGCTTGCCGATCAGGGCAAAGGCATTGTTGCGCTCCAGATCAATCAAACGAATCACAAAGTCAGAGGCGGCAATGGCAATGCGTTTTCCGCTGGCATCCCAGGCAAAAGAATACAATTGACGGTCATCTTTGGACGTAATCACTTTTGCCGTCCATTTTGGCGCAGTCCACAAGCGCACCGAGTTGTCTCCAACGGTGGCAAGGCTGAGAGAATTGGGACTGAAGCCAAGTTGACGGATGGTGCTCTGCCCACTTTTTAAGGTTTTTAGGGGTTCACCGCTGGCACTCCAGATGCGCAAACCACCTTCGTCATCACCGCTAGCAATCATTTTGCCGTTGGCTGAGTACGCCACGGCTTCAACAATTTCGTTGTGACCCTTCAAGGTGCGCAGCAACTTGCCAGATTCGCTATCGAACACCCGCACCAATTTGTCATCGCCGCCAACGGCAAAACTTTTACCGTCTGGACTGAAGGTCGCAATGTTCAAATCACTCTCGCCAGCCGTGACCGTGCGCAGCACTTGACCCGTGCCAGCCTGCCAGATTTTGGCGGTGTTGTCATAACTCGAGGTCAGCAAGTATTTGCCATCATTACGCCAGGATAAACTCGAGATAAAACCACGGTGTCCGATCAAGCTGTAAACGAATTTCGCGCTTTGGATATCGAAGACATGAACATACGAAGAGGTCGCAAAGGCAATTTGCTTGCCGTCTGGGCTGCGCACCAGTTTTGTCACCGTGCCACGATGCGCACTGATGCTGGCTTTGAGGGTGAAGTTGGCAAAATCGAGCGCCGAGACATGACCAGACATCAGGCTCAGCACAAAACTCGAGATCACTGCCAGAATAAACAATTTGTTTTTCACCGTTTAAGCCTACCGCAAGAATTGAAATCTTTTTTAGGTTGGATAAAAACCGCGTTGATCACGAACCATTTTGGGTGGACACCCGAGGCATGATGGCTTGGTTGAGGTTGAGGTGGTTAAACAGGTAATGCGCCAAAATGGCGGGTTCGACGCTGCCGCAAGCCAGCGTCACCAATGCCAGCACCACGCCGACCAGCGCCGTCCAGAGTGGGTAGCCCCAGGCTACGGCGGGTGCGGGATGAAAAGCCGCAAAAATGGCTGCCTGCGCCAGAACCGCCAGCCAGATGGGTAAAAATTTGACGCCCAATGCCAGCAAAAAACCCCGAAAGAACAATTCTTCGCCCAGGGAGCTGGTCAGCGCCAAGAAAAACGCCCACAAACCATTCAAACCCAGACCCTGCATGATCCCCTCGAGCATTCCACCGGCAAAGGTAAAACTTGGAATAAAACGTTCAAAAAAAGCCGACAAAAAGGCAATCGTAAAAAAAGCGGTCAGGGCGGCAAAACAGAGAATCTCGGGTGGTAGGTCCGCAAAGTCAACGCCCAACCACAGGCTGCCCAACAAGCCAATCAAACCCAATATCAAACCTGGCATGGCAAGCAGCAATTTAATGTTGATCCGTTTGAATCGCACGCGCCTGAGTATACGGGTCAGATCAAGACCTCGAGCGACCAGGGTGACAATTAGGATTTCAGCTTAAACCTCGAGCAATTTGATTTCGTACTGAATTCGTCTCGAACGTCCTTTGGGCAAATCCAAATCCCAGAGCGGTAAAATCAGGATCGAATCGGGTTTTTGAAAACTCCAAACCAGGTTTTCGCGCCCAAAATTCAACTTCAACTCGAGTCCCAGGTTGACTTGGCGCACACCGAGGCTTTGGGTGGTTCGGTGCTCGAGGTTTAAATCGCTGCTGGAAATTATTTTGCCCCCTGAAGTCAGGGCAAAATTGTGGTCGCCAAGCTCGAGTTCCCAAGCTGAACCAAAACGGGTCACGATGTCCCAATCGCCGTGGTTGGTCAGACGGTATTCAACCTCGAGTTTGGATTCTTTGGGAAAAATTCGGATTGCTTTTTTGATTTCGACACCGACCGGTACGCCCAAAGGTCCTCGAACCGTTCCAGAGCGGGTCATGGTCACGCGGTCACGGTATTTGCTGGCGCCGTAAGGCGTGTTCAGAAAATCGCCCAATTCCAGGGTTTGCCCTGCCGCAAAACGCTGCATCGATTCTTCCGCGCCAATAAAATGATCCGACAGGGCTTGTGTTATCAGGTTAAGGCTACGGTTTCGATCATCAAACTCGAGCAACGTTCCACCCAGACTTGGTTTGAAGTACAAGTTCATG
>JANLWR010000216.1:0-2976 GCA_031364625.1 Deinococcales bacterium
CCACGCTCGAGATGCCCAGCCACAAGCGTTCACATGTCACAAATCCTGAACTCGGTTGGAATTGGGTGACTGAATTGCAGATCAAATCCGAGCCACAACAAGTAAGTACGGATGTATTTATGACTTTTGTGCCAGAAGTAAAATTCGAGGGTTCAAACCAAAAGCTCGAGGTTGGTGGCGGCGGCTGGAAAACCACCAAAGAATTGCTGCAATTGCTGATGTTTGCGCTTGGGCTTAGGAAAACCTTAGGACTATTTTCAATGCCTGATCTGGTTCATGGCTTGAAGAACGATCAGTGAGACAAGACCAAAACTTGCCCTGGCACAACTTGCCATGTTCTACCACAACGCAAATACAGAGGTCATCCTATGACGCAAACCGAACTAGAAATTCAAACCAAAGCGTTTCTCGAGCAAACCAATCACATGCAAATCCTGGGCGATCCGAAAAATCCAGCTCAAGGAACTGAAGTGAAGGTTTCAGAACTACGCCAAGAGTTAAACGCAGCCGTTCTGGAATCTGTCGTTGGTGAAATGCTACGTCAAGCCAGATTGCAACGCGGTTTAACAGGCGAACAAGCCGGGGCTTTATTTGGTGTAAAACGCGCTCGAGTTTCGCAAATGGAAACCAGTGGTGATGTACTGCAATTGCAAACTTTGGTGCAGTACGCTGGGTCGCTCGATTTTGACGTGCAGTTATCGTTGATTCCAAGAAATGGCGGTTCGGTGCTCACTCGAGAATTACACTGACGGAAGATTTTGAAATAGGTCAATCTCGAGTTACCCCGTTAAATCTTTCTGACTTGTGCGCCAATGGTTGTTCGGTCATTGATCTCGAGTTTTAGATTTTCACATTTGAACCTAACTTGAAGCAACGTACAAAATAAAGTACAATTTAACGTATGCCTGTACTCGATTTTCAACAAGATATCGTGCCACTTTCCGAGTTCCGCTCGAACACCGCAAGTATCGTGCAACACATTCAACGCGATGGGGCAACCGTCATCCTGACGCAAAACGGTAAAGCTGCCGCCGCAATTATGGGCATTGCCGAATACCAACGTCTGACCGCAGAATTGATCGAACTTCGCAGCATGGTGAACGGATTAGCCGATGCCTTGCAAGGAAAAACCGTGCCACACAAAACCGTGAAACAAAACATCAAAAAGGCTCGAGAATGATTGAATGGAGTCAAGGTGCGGAACAACAACTTTTTGAAATCCTATTGTCTTTCAGCACGAAAACGACTTTTGAGAAATTTGAAAAACAATTGAATACCGCACTCGAGCAACTCGAAACATTTCCCGAATCTGCCCGAATGAACCCTGTGTTATACCGTTCTAATTTCCAATCTTTTTCTGGTCGGAGATTACCGCGTAACGGTACTGCTATTGCAGGATCGAATTTTGGTGTTTTCGATGGTGCATACGCATTCTGGCGCAGCGTTTGATTGACAAACCTTAATCAGAGCGGGTTTCAGGGGTAACTCGAGAATTACGTTAAGGTAACGCAGAAGTCATCCTAAAATTGTGGTTGACTTGTTCAGTTTCAGCGTTTGTACTAAACTTTAAACCAATGAGGAATGATTGAGATGGCAAGAGACAAATACCATCAAGCTGTCAAGATCGCGCTCGAGAAAGCTGGTTGGAACGTCACAAACGACCCGTATTACCTGAATTTTGGTGGTGTCAACTACGAAATAGATTTGGCAGCCGAAAATATTCTAGCCGCAGAACGCAACGGTGAACGAATCGCTATCGAAGTCAAAAGTTTTTTGCGGGATAGTGTTCCAAACGAATTCCATGCTGCACTCGGGCAATTTCTGAATTACCAATACATTCTCGAGGAAACTGAACCGAACAGACAATTGTATTTGGCAATCAGTGGAACAGTTTTTACTACATTTTTTCAATTACCATTCACGCAAGGTATTATTCGCAAGCACCAAATTAATCTTTTGGTCTTTGACCCAATCACCGAGGAGGTCGTAAAATGGCAACACTCGAGCAGTACAGAACAATCATCCAAAAACTCTTGACCGAATTTGTCACCAGCCGCAACGCTCAACAAAGTGGCAGCTATCAACTTTTATTTGACACCGATCACGATCAATACCAAGTTTTGCGAATGGGTTGGGAAGGCTCGAGGCGCGTGTATTCTGTACCATTGCACCTGAGTCTCGAGAAGAACAAAATTTGGATTCAGCAAAACAATACAGACCGCGAAATTGCCTCAGAATTGATGGAATTTGGAGTTCCAGCCGAGGATATTGTGCTTGGGTTTCAACCACCGTCAGCTCGTCATTTAACAGGTTTTGCGACAGGTGAAGCGTAAAAATGGAACTGGTAATTCAAAGCGTAGTTCAGTGGTAACTCGAGAATTACACTAACGGAAAGTATCGAAACGGGTTAATCTCGGGCTATTTCGTCGAGTTCTTTAGATGTACATGCCAGTGATTGTTTGGTATTTGATCTCGAGTTTTGTACTGTGGAAATTTTTCTTGCACAATCTCGAGAATTTTTGCGGCTTTGGTTTCACTGATGCCAGCCCCAAAACGAACTGTTCCAAATCGGCAATCAAAGGCGAGTGTCTGGTCGCCCTGACCATTCCAGGGTTTGTACCGATTTTTGAACGGGGTCATAGGCTCTTTGGGAATGGTTCGCAGATTCCAAAGAGCAGCCAAATGATAAATTCTCTCGTTTGAAAAGCCAAAAACTTGTTGGCGAACAATAAAAGAACCTTCGGTAATTTCAACGACTTCTTGACCGAAATACATGCGAGCAATCACGTAAATGATATACATTTCCGCCAATGCCCAACAAGTTAACCAGACGAGCAGAAAAAGCGTTAAAAAACTTAGTGATATTGAAGGGTTTAATTCGTATACCTTGCCAGACAGTAGATTAGGCATTCCAATGATCCCACCAAAAGACCAAGCCAAGAAAAAAAGTGGCAACAATACCATCGTGCCGACATC
>JANLWR010000235.1:0-3928 GCA_031364625.1 Deinococcales bacterium
TGGGATTTTTGGTCAAATTTTGTTTCGATTTTGGAAACTTAATTTTAACTGAATTAACCAACATGGCATCTTTAGAAATGCGAATTTCACTCATTTTCGTTTTTCTACTTTGTTTATTTGGAGTATATTTTGTTATCAAACTTTTAAAACACTTTTTTGAATACCTAATTAAAATTTCAGAAAATGGAATCTTTGAACTTGAAGGAAATAGAACCGTTTTTTACTCATTTCAAAATCTAATTAAAATTAACATGTATATATTTAGAAGCAAAAATGTTTATTGGGAAGAGCTTGAGCTAAATTTTGACGATCAAAAAAAGCCAATAATACTCCAAACACGAAGATTCGATAATACAAATGAACTCAATTTAGCAATCATAAAACAATCTAAAATTGCCAATCCAGAAATTCAGATTGATAGTGCCTGTTTTTCCGCATATGGACATGACCCTCAATCAATGTAGCTCGAGCATTAACAGATTCATTTATTATGGCTTTGAATGTCTAGCTTTACTTTTTGAAACTCAAGTCAAGAAACGAGTGCGATTTTAAGCGTTCAAGCTGTTTGGTTGACACCATTATGCCTTGGTGAATACAATCATAATGTCTCGAGCCTTGCGTTCAAGACAACCCGAGTCCACAGCTTTACACTCGAGTTTTAGGAGGTGGTTATGGAACCCATTCCCAGTTCAGGGTCAGTGCCCTTATCTTGCACTTCGGGTGTTCATGCCGCACTCCAGACAAAATTTGTTTGAGTCCATGACTTCCTGACCTGAATTCGCTCGAGCACAACTTGTGCTCCGATCCCTGCGCGTTGTCACCTGGCGTTCGGGTTTTGCTCCTTGCGAGCATCAGGAGGTGAAATCATGATTCTTGAAGGAACGGTTCTTGAACCACTGGAGTTGCTCGAGGTTTTAAAAGAGGGTCGGCGTGATGAGTTTAAAAGCTTGTTGCGAACCCAAGCTGAAACGGTGCTTGACGCGGCGTTCGAGGAAGCGTCGCGGGACGAACGTTTAGAATTTTTGCGCCTGATGCCCGTCGAACGGGCGGCGAACACGTTCACAGACTTGTCGCTCGAGGATCAAACTGATTTCTTACCCGACCTGTCCTCTGACCGCATTCGGGTCATGGGTGCGTTTTTTGGTCCTGACGAAATGGCGGATTTGTTGGGCGAACTCGAATCGGATGCGGATGCCAGGGCGTATTTGATCTCGAGTTTGCCGCCGACGCTGGCAAAAAGTGCGCTCGAACTCGAGTTGTATCCCGACGATGACGCGGGTGGCATGATGACGCCCGAGTTTGTGGCGGTACGTGAGGGTTGGAGCGTCGGTCATGCGATTCAATTTTTGCGGCAAGCCGCCGACCATGCTGAAACGGTGCAGAATTTGTATTTGGTCAATGCCAATGGTCAACTTCGCGGCATCATTCCACTTCAGGCACTCATCACCGCACCTGCAATGGCGAAGGTCGAGGATTTGGCGCGGCTCGAGATTATTTTTGCCAAAACCGACACCGATCAGCAAGAGGTGGCTCGGTTGATGCGCGATTACGATTTGGCAGTCATGCCGATTGTGGACGAATCTGGGGTTTTGAAGGGTATCGTCACGATTGATGACGTGATCGACGTACTCGAGGAGGAAGCCACCGAGGATATTTACAAGGGCGCGGCGATGGAAGGCTCGGAGATTGATTACCTCCGTACCAGCCCGGTCACGTTGTGGCGCAAGCGTGTCTTGTGGTTGGCGGGTTTGTCGATCAGCGAATTTTTGACGGTCAGCGTCAATGGCAATTTTGCGGGTTTGGTCAAAGAGCACAGCGTATTAACGTTTTTTACGGCGGCACTGATTGGCACGGGCGGCAACACGGGTTCGCAGTCGGCTGTATTGGTGATTCGAGCCATTTCTCAAGGGCAAATTCGTGGTCGTGACGCGGTCAAAGTCATGTTTAAAGAGTTTAATACTGGCTTGCTGCTGGGCATTACGTTGGCGGTTTTTGCTTTTATTCGCGTTTATTTGGTGTATGCAAAAGCGGGTTTGGGCGTTGCCATTGCGGTGAGTTTGGCAGTGTTAGCCATTGTGTTGGTGGCAAATATTGTTGGGGCGCTCTTGCCGATTGCATTTTTTAAACTCAAGATTGATCCTGCCGTGACCTCGAGTCCGTTTTTGGCAACGGTGATGGACGCAACAGGTTTACTGATTTACTTTTCGATTGCCCAGGTCGTTTTGCGTTTTTTATAACGCGCCTTTGGCGTTGGCTGCGCCAGATCATAACGCTAAAGCCCAATAATAAGAACAAGATCAGCAATTTCAAGATCATCATGGCTCGAGCCTTAATCCTCGAGCCTGTTTCATTTGATTTCGATCTCGAATAAAAACGCCCAGTATTTCCCGGTCACAAAAATACGTTTTGACGCTGGGTCATAAGCGATTCCGTTTAAGACCGCGTCGGAGTCCCCAGTGCCAAATTTTGGTTTGATGCCACTCAGGTCAATCCAAGCATTTATTTTCCCTGTTTTAGGGTTAATACGAGCAATACGTTCCGAATGCCAGACATTCGCCCAGATTTCGCCGTTCACCCATTCGAGTTCATTGATCTGATCGATTGGTTTTCCCGCCTCTGTGACCTCGAGTTTTTTGATGGTTTTGAAATCGCTGGCGTTGCGGTAATAAATGGTGCTCGAGCCGTCCGATTGAATCAGGTTTTTGCCGTCGGTGGTCAAACCCCAACCTTGGGTGTCGTAAGCCAGGGTTTTGAGCAGCTTGAAGTTGCTCGAGTAGACAAAAGCGGTTTTGGCAGTCCAGGTCAGTTGGTAAAATTTACCGTTCAGGTAAGTTAGCCCCTCGCCGAAAACATTGGCTGGAAGCCCACGTTTTTCGAGCACCATCCCAGTCTCGAGTGTCACTTTACGAATTTCACTTTTGCCGTACTGACCTGTGCTTTCAAAAAGCAAGCCGTCTTTGTACAGTAAACCTTCGGTGAACGCCGTTGGGTCGTGCAAGTAGGTGTTGACGATTTTGTAACCCTGCACTGGTGTACTCGGGTTTTGCGAAAAAACCCTCGATGCCATCAAGCTGATGCTCGAGATCATAAGGCAAATCGCGGCGGCAGGTTTTTTCATCGGTTTATCCTATCAATAGTTCGGAATGTTTTTGATAATTTGCGTCAGTGGCGCATTTGGGTTTCGTAGGGGTGAACCTGCGACAATGCCCGCCAGGTGCGTATTATTGTCAAGAATGTGTTCACCCTCGGAGACGGTAAATTCTAAATTTTGTCGGGAAAAGTTACTGAACTATTGTCCTATTCCTCATTGTGGCAATGCTTTTAAAGTTTAGTTTTTGAAAGGGGTTGTGGTGCTGTTGACTGCGACCACTTTGGTTTTGTCGCCAACTTGGAACGCCACAAACGAGTACGACTGGGTCGATTGAAGCCGCAATTTGAAACTCGAGTTTTTCTTGTCGTTCGCATACGCATCAAAAGTGATGCTGATTGGGTTGACCAAAATGTCTTGACTGGCGTTTTGCTTTAAATCTTTAAAAACGTTTGTACCATCGCCGGTTTTAATGCCCAGCGTTTGGCTCGAGAAGTTGTAGGCGAGCAACTGGGCTTTGACCTTGTTGGAAATTTTTTGGTCGTTATAAGTTTTGACACTCAAATTATTGCTTGCCCCAACGATTGCCAGGGTATAAAACTTGCCCGCTTTCGCCGACAAGGTGACACTGGTTTTGTTGGCTCTATTTTGCATTTCAAAGTTGTGATTGCCCGCTTTCAGGACTTCGTACGGCAGGATGCCCTGGGCGGTCAGCGCGGCAATCCAGGGTTTGCCATCGAGTTTGACTGCAAGCGGCTCGGCACTGAGTGCCGCATCGATGATCCGCACAAAGCTCGAGTTTGCCGGCGGTTCTGGAGCATACAAGCCTTGCGCCAAGGC
>JANLWR010000270.1:0-4517 GCA_031364625.1 Deinococcales bacterium
TGCACCGCACCCAGTTACTCGAGCGACAGCTTTCACAGTGGCGTGATCGAAATTGTGGTCAAAAAAGACGCTCGGATGCGTTACAGCACGATTCAAAACTGGTCGCACAACGTTTACAACCTGGTCACGCAACGCGCCGCCGTGTATCAGGGTGCGCACATGGAATGGGTGGACGGCAACCTGGGCAGCAAAGTCACCATGAAATACCCAGCCACGTACTTACTCGAGGAACACGCTCGAGGCGAGATTTTGAGCATTGCGATGGCGAACACTGGACAACACCAAGATGCGGGCGGCAAAGTCGTGCATTTCGCGCCAAACACAAGCTCGAGCATCGTGAGCAAATCCATTTCTAAAAACTCTGGACGCTCGAGTTACCGTGGTTTGGTTAAGATTTATGACGGGGCGACCAACGCCAAGAGCAACGTTGAATGCGACGCGCTGCTTCTGAACGACGACAGCCGCACCGACACCTACCCGTACATTGAAATCGAAGAAAAAACCGCCTCGGTCGGACACGAAGCCACTGTCTCTAAAATCAACGACGAGCAAGTGTTCTACCTGATGTCTCGAGGCTTGAGCGAAGAAGCCGCCACCGGTTTGATCGTGCGCGGATTTATCGAACCGATTGCCAAAGAACTCCCGCTCGAGTACGCGGTGGAACTCAACCGCTTGATTGAACTCGAGATGGAAGGATCAGTGGGTTAAAGCCGTTTAGAACGCTCGAGAGGAGTGAAATCATGACCATGCGAGAAGAAATTATCAATAAACTCCAAAATGCTGACGATGCTGTTCTCGAACGTGTGCGATCCCTGCTCGAAAATACCGAAACCCAATCCGAATATCCACCTGTAATCGATGTTCGGGTCAAACGCACCCCAGAAGAAATTGCTGCCTTTGCTCAAGCCTTGGATAACTTCGCAAAAGTCGAACCCAATGAAGACATCACACAATTGCTTGAAGATATGACACGTCGCCCATCCAGCAGGAAAACCGATTTTGACTCATGATTTACCTTCTCGATACCAACATTATTGCTGCACTGATTAAACCAGACTTCAAAGTTCGGGAAAAGTTCAAACAAGAATTTGAAGCTGGTCATAACCTGTCATTAAGTCATTACAACCATTACGAAGTCATTCGTGGACTCGAGTTACCTGAACACCAACGAAAGTACGACGAATACCAGATTTTGCTAAAGAGATTGACGCTATTTGTTCATGATTTACGCACCTTCGAGATCACTGCCAAGTTGTACCAAACCTTAAAAGCAAAAGGGAACTTGATTGAAGACCCAGATTTGATTATCGCCGCCACAGCCTTACAACACGGCGCAGTTCTGGTGACAGACAACACCAAACATTTCGCTCGAGTACCAGGATTACAACTCGAGAATTGGATTGAAAGAACATGATATTGGTCATTCGAGAAAAAGTAACCCCTGCACAACTCCGTGAAATGCTCGAGGTTTACGCGGCAAGTTCTTACATTAAAGTAGCCGTTGATGTTGAACAAGAATTTCTAGTTGGTGGCGCAATCATGCACTACGAATGCGAAGAAGTGCTCCTCGAGCAAGAAGAATGCGAACAAAAAAACATTTGGGGTGCAGGTTGGTATGTAGACCGTCAAGAAATGGCTTACGATTCTTATATCAACCAACGCCCAAGTGATGGCAACCGAAGTATTTACATTCAAGACGAAAACTTGAAAGCTCGAGTTAAATTAATTGTTGAAAAATTATTCGCTGGAGTACACCCATGAACGCAGCCATGTTTTACAAAAGCTTCTCGAGATTACCAATTCAAGCACGACTCGGGAATCTGGCTGTCACCATTAACAGGCTTGCAGATTCGCTCGAACAACATCAAAACCAAGAAGGTACAAAAGGTTTTGCTCGAGAAGCCATGTGGTTTATTGAATGGACAGCTTTAGAAGTGAATCTCGAGATTCAAACAGAACTGATTGACATGCAACGTCAACTTGCAAAATGGACTCGGCAGTGGAATGACACTTGGAATACACTCGAGAAAAGTAACAAAATGAAAATTGAAACTCGAGTGATGTCGAATAAACTTCTTGAATGGGCTGGATTGAACCAAATCTGAGAATTGGATTGAAAGAAGTTAAACTCGAAACGAGGTGAAATCATGAGCATCAAAGAAAAATTACACCAAAAAATTGACACCATGACCGAAGCAAATCTCGAGTGGTTAAACGGAATTCTCGAGACAGAAGAATACCCTGATGTTCGAGTGCAACGAACCCCAGAAGAAATGGATGAAATCAGGTCTTTACTGAAAGAATTATCTGCCCCAATGACCATTGAACAAAAAACGGCTTTCAACGAAGCCATGCAATCATAAAAGGACTTTTGTGCTGTACACACTAGATGCTGATATTATTTCTGGAATTGTAAACGAAAACCATGCGCTGGTCATGTACACAGAAGTTATGGCGTTTGAAGGGCATGACATCACCATGAACGCCGTCGCGTACTTCGAGGTCAAACGCGGTTTACTGAAACCACAATTGTTTAAGAAATTAGCTGCACTACAAGGCTTAAGTAACCGCTTTAGAATTTTACCATTTGATGCTTTATCCGCAGAATACGCTGCCGACATTTATCATCGGCTCGAAAGTAAAGGCGAATCATTAGACAAAGAAGACGTAAAAATTGCAGCAACAGGGATTCGTCACAGGGCTGTTGTTGTAACAAATAACACCAAGCATTTCTCTCGAGTTCCAAATATTCGACTCGAGAATTGGATTGAAAGAAGTCAAGGATAGCTTAAGATATGAGCCAAAATTTGAACGAAATCAAACTAGATTACAAAATCACCACTCGAGAAGGGGTTCATGTCACGATTACAGGCGTTCCAACCCACATTCATCACTTACCAGAAGGCGAGGAAATGCGAGCGCACAGTATCGCCGTGGCATTGCGTCTCGAGTCTTTGGTACGGGCTTTGGTTGCACAAGACCCAACACCAGGTAGAAAAGCAGAACACGAGTTTGCATAATCTCGAGAATTGAATTTTAGGAGGTAAAGAATGATTGCAGCGCACCAGCAAATAACCGATGAGACAGGTCAAACTTTTATTTTATTGCCACTCGAGGAATACAACGCTTTACTTGGGGTGCATCCAGAAGAAACCGAAGAGTTAAGCGGCGAAGAAGCCAATGCCATTCAAGAAGGTCTGACCGAAATTGCAAATAGCGAGACTAAATCTGTTCAAGAAGTCGCAGCACAACTTGGTTTAAGTTAAAAACTCGAGTTTGTGTAAGCTCGAAAGAATAGTAGAGGGAGGTCGTATGTCGGTTGCCGAGATTGTCAATTCAGTAGAAACTTTAAGCCATGCAGAATGGAATGAGTTGTGGCAGGTTCTGGAGAAAAAACGGGCATATGAGTTAGCACTGGAATTCAAAGCCACTCTTGGCGAAACTTCCGAGATTTATACACCACTCGATTCTTACGATGCTGCTGCCGCATTGGCAAAATTTTTAGAAAGTAACGAATGAAAGAAGCCATTTTTTCTTATCAAAAAATAGATGCGTTTTCAATAATGCCAATAATACCTTTGCGACTCGAGCATGGTATTTCTGAGATCAATACCGAAGCACTCATTGACAGTGGTGCTTCAGTAAATGTCATGCCTTATCAAATTGGTTTGAACTTGGGTTTAGATTGGAATGCGCTTCCCATTGGAGTTTCTTTAGCTGGTAATTTATCAACAGCAGAAACGCGATTGGTTGTTGTGCAAGCTTATATTGCTAATTTAAGCAAAGTTAGACTTGGTTTTGTTTGGGCAAAGAGTGATGTCTCGAGATTATTGCTTGGTCAAAATAATTTCTTTAAGCAATACAGTATTTGTTTTTCAGGAAAAAAACTAAAAATCTTAATTTCTGAAGAAGAATGATCTTGGCACAACACGAATTTGCGTAATCTCGAGAAGTTAATTGAAATAAGTAAAAAACTCGAGAAGATATCGAGTTAATCCCCAAAATTGAAGGGATTTCAATGGATGATACACTTAAGTTTGCGTTTACAGTATTAGCAGGTATCGTAGGCTGGCTCGCAGTACATTGGTTTTCAATGTCTCGAGATCGAAGAAATAAAATACGTGACTTAAAAACTAAATATCTTATTGAAGTATTTCAAAAATTTGAACGAAATCTTCACGTTCCTAAACTTAATAAAAGTGAAATGGAAAGTGCCTTAGCTGATATTCAGCTATTTGGTGAAAACGAAGAAATTGAGTTAGCCAAAAAATTCATGAATGACTTTACCAATCAGGGAGGTGCTGACCTAAGTGAATTACTTGAATTACTCCGCGCAAATCTGCGAAAAGAATTGAAATTGGAACCTCCAAATTCGGAAATGGCATTTTTTAGACTTACACAAAAAGAACCAGAAAAACAAACCAATCAATTAGGAGTTAATCAACAATGACCCAAGTAACCCAATCCCCTTTCGCCATCTCGAGCCTTAACGAACCCGCATGGCTCGAGAAATCCCG
>JANLWR010000325.1:0-6536 GCA_031364625.1 Deinococcales bacterium
CGGTCTTTGAGGCTGACAAGGCGGTACTCCTTGATTTTTGCTTCCGCAGCTTCCGCGCCAGGACCAGCACCCGAGCCGCCCGTCAACTTGCCCGCATAGGCTTTGGCAAAATCTTTGGCTTGCTTGCGAAGCCGTACCGCCGTGCCAATCGCAGCCCTGGAGGCGTCAATGTTTTTACCCGTTTGAATGAAGCCCGCAATAATCATGGCGGCAGCCCCCACAGGGGCAATGATGGCGGCGGCAGACGCGGCGACGGCAGCCCCGTCAACGGCAACCGCTTCGGCGGCAGATACAGCCAGTTTCTCGGCAATCCATTTGCCAATCTGAACCCAGTCGGGTGTGAACTTAAATTCGATTCCGCCTTTGACCTCGACTTCGATTCCTGGCATAAACTCGGCTTTGAATTTTTTGGCTAACGCCACCGTGTACGACATGCCAACAAAGGTAATATCGTTTTCTTTGAGGTCGACACCCAAAATGGTGAACTTGATGGTCTGCGAAAGCACCGTGCCCGCCAAGAAATCGCGTTCAATCGCACCCTCGACCCCGATCTCACCGCCGTTGCTGGTGACTTTGCCACCACCTTTAATCGTCGGTTTCCAACCCGCCAGAGCGCCCTCAGAGCGTCGTTGAAATTCCTTTTGCACCTCGGCTTGATAACCGACACCACCCGTTGGGGAAGCGGTCACACCCGCTCGAGCTTGGGTTGGAGCACTCGGATCGCTGCTCGAGGAAGCTTGAGTTGGTTGGTCAAAACTGAGTTCGGCTTTGATCTCGGCTTGCATTTTGACCGGACCCAAACTGGTGGCTTGGCTCGGGACTTTAAACGGTGGTGTTTCAAAAGTATTTTTGACACCCGTTCCTGTGGTTGGTGCGGGCGCGGCTGGTGGCGCTGGATTTGGGTCGCGTTGCAAAACCATTTGACTGTTATCCACACTTCTTTGCACCACACCACTGCTTGCCCTGCCAACATTCACCCGTTCACCTCGAGCCACACTGTCGGCGGCGGCGTAAGCTTCCTGTTCAAACGCATCGTTCGGGTCGCTGATCGCCAGACCATCACCAATGCTTGTCCCCGAAACCGCGCCCCTTGATTGCTGAATTGTGTGGGTCAACTCGTGCGCCAAGAGGTGCATTCCTTCGGGCGTTTGAGGCTTATACTCACCGTGCTTAAAAAAAACGTCTTGCCCAGTTGTGAATGCTCGAGCGCCGACAGATTTGGACATTTGATCTGCATGACCGTCCGCATGAATTTTCACGTTCGCAAAATCATGTCCAAATTTTGGCTCGAGGTACTCACGGGTGCTGCCCTCCAAACCCTGTCCAGTGCCAGAATTCTCGAGCGACGCCGCAATGTTCTGCCCCGCGTCGCTGGTGGCTTCGCGTTGAATCACCTCATTGCTTGGCGCGGCAACAGTCGGCGTGAACAACGGACGCGCCTCGTGTTCGACCCTGCGATTTTGACGGGCTTGATGGCTTGGCATGATTAAACCCAACCCATCGTTTCGGATTCGGTCAGTTGTTTCTCGAGTTTGCTGTACTCACTCTGAGCGGCGTGCAAAATATGTTTCATCTGAATGGCTTCGTTGGCGTCGGCGGCAATGAAGGCGGCATTTAAGGCGGTGTTGCGAATGTTGCCGCCCGCAATGTGCAACTGTCCAAGTTTGGCAAAGTCGAGGTTTTGGGTTGGCGCAATTTTTGGAAATGACCGCCGCCAGATTTCGCTGCGTTGTGTGGTGTCTGGAAATGGGAATTGCACGACAAAGCGAATGCGCCGCATGAAGGCGGTGTCGATGGCGCTTTTAAGGTTGGTGGTCAGGACCGCCAGCCCCCTGTAAGATTCCATGCGTTGCAGCAAGTAACTGACTTCGATGTTGGCGTAACGGTCGTGGCTGTCTTTGACATCGCTGCGCTTGCCGAAAATCGCGTCGGCTTCGTCAAACAATAGAATCGCGCCACCCTCTTCGGCGGCGTCAAAAATGCGGCGCAAGTTCTTTTCGGTTTCGCCAATGTATTTGGAAACCACGGTGGACAAATCGATGCGGTACAAATCCAGGCGCAATTCTTTGGCAATCACCTCGGCAGCCATCGTTTTACCCGTGCCGCTTGTCCCCGCAAACAACGCGCTGATGCCCAAACCTCGAGAGCCTTGTTTACCGAAACCCCAAGTCTCGTAAACCTTAAGGCGTTGCCGCACGTGGGCGCTGATGTCACGAAGCACCAAACCTTGGGCTTCGGGCAGCACCAAATCCTCCCAGGAGGCTTGCGTCTCGAGCCTCTGCGCCAAATCGTCCAGGCGTTGCCGCGCCTGGCTTCTCGAGGCTTCCCAGAGCGTCCCAGGAACATCACTTGGGTCGCGCTCGAGTAAGCGCAGTGCCTCACCAGAAGCGTTTCTGATGGCGCTGGGATTCATGTTAAATTGCCCGATCAGATGGTCAAGCTCCAAGCCAAATTCTGGAATTTGAGCACCGAGCGCCGCATTCCAAACCTGGCGTTGCTCGAGGGTGCTGGGTTTTTTGACCTCGAGCGTTAAATTGTTGCGTTCGCCCAGTTTTTGACGGTCTAAGCTGATGATAAAAAGCGGTCCAACAAATTTGGTCATAAACGCGTGCAGGGAATTCATTTTGTTGTGATCGTTACTGTCCAAATTTTCGCAGTCGAGCACCAGCGCCATCGATCCCAAAATCACCTCACGGCGCAAGAGTAAGGTCAGTGTCTCGAGTTCGTTCGGATTGTTCGGGATCAAATTCGCATTTAAGCTGTACAGATCGCGGTTGAAGGCTCTTGCCACGTTCAAAGCAATGCCACGTTTGCAAGCAGCATCCGTGCCGCACAATTGAATTACACTGCTGGCTTGCTTTACCCGTGCCCAAGTGGCGATGATCGTTTCGCATAAATCTTGGTGGCTTTGCACCAAATCGGTCTGTTCGCGCAAAGGCTCGAGAATTACCGCCAGACGATTGTCCAAATGATTGACGCCAGCCAAATGATGCAAAATTCGTTCGTCAATTCGCAAGCTGCTCGAGGTCAGGGCGTTACCCGCGCCCAATTCGATCAATTTCCAACGGCGCAGCGGCGCAACCGGCGAGAGCGCACTCCAATGCGCGTCGGGCAGTGCCGCCAGTGCCATGCCGAGCGTCGGAAACGCCCGTTGCGGATCTAGGTTTGCCTGCGCACACAAGCTCGAGAATTTACCATCCAAATCCATGCCCGCGCAGAGCAAAAGAATGTTGCGTTCAAAACTCGAGAGTCCAAAGGTTTGGCACAACGTCTCGAGGGCGGAAGCCTCAAAAAAGTACGGTTCGGCAGGAATTGGGTCTGTGCTTGGCGGCTCATTGCGCTGCTTGGCAATAAAAACCGTCAACGCCTCACGGATGGCAACCAAGGCGCTCGAGAGATGACGCTGATTGGCTTCAAACCAATCCACTCGAGCCTCTTTCAGCGCACTCATGCACGTTCCTTGACCTTGCTCGGCGCAACAGGTGCTGCGCCCGTCCGAACGGGAACAGTTGAAAGTTTATAGGTTAAGGATGGACGATACCGCGCCTGCAACGACGACCACAGCTTCGAGGTCTCCTCGGCATTCAAAAACTGCGGGGCGAGCGTGACCTGCGTGACACTTTCCGCCAAATCCGAATTCGCCAGCGCCGCCAGCGAAGGTTGCACCACCCGCCCACCCTTGCTGCTGGAAATATTGGTCAGCGCCTTTTTCATCAACTCGCTCGAGAGTACCGGATGCTCGAACAACATTTGCAGCGCGTAGCCCAGCAAAATTTCGGATTGAAAATCTTGAGCACCGTACGCCGTGAACAAATAATGCAGCTCGAGCGACAAACCAGGCGTTTTCTCTTTATCCAAATTTGACCTTAAACCCGTGCTCGGCGTGACCTGATACAAAAACACGTTCAACTGCGGTTTTTCATCGTTGCCCACCGCAATACGGTCAGGCGAGACCGCCGTGATGATCGCATCGCCACCAATGCTGCTCGAGATGCCACGAGCCACCAAGCCATTCTCGAGCAGGTTTTTTAAGACGGCAGTCACAGAAGCGATTGTCAGATGGCTACTCATGAAACCTCAAATCAAATCGTGAATTCCAGGCAATCACTCGAGACACAATCCCAAACTCGAGAAACCAGATTGAATGAGTGTATGCTATCACCGACTCAAAAAAATTCGTTCAAAAGACAAGCTTTTCTTGTGCTAGACCATAAAAACCAAGAATGAATAAAATCCTCTCAGGATTTGATTTTAAGGTAAAATCAAGCCTTGCCCAACGTCATAAAGTAAAGCATTCATCATTTTATCGCTGAACAAGCTATGATTTAAGTTACAACCACTCAGGAGGAATGACCATGACCAAAAAAATTATTGGAATCGCATTGTTGGCACTTGGTTTTGCAGCTTGTGCCCCAAGCAACAACGTCTCGCAGAGTAAACCCACCCAAGTCATTGTACTGCAATCCGTTGGCGTGCTTTCCACGGGCGTCAGCAGTAAAGTTGGCGGCATTGCCCGCATCAAAGAACTTTCTAACGGCTCCACCATCATCGAAGTTGAAATCACCAACCTGCCACCCGAAAAGCGCTCGGCAGGCTACATCCGTGTCGGTTCGTGCTCCAACCCTGGTGGAATCGCTGCAACCTTAAACGAAGTTACCGCCGATAAAGTCGGTACGGGAATCTCGAGCACCAGCGTTGATACGTCTAAAATTCCGGTCAGTGCCTACATCAGCTTTCATCAACGCGGTGAGAAAGACACGGGCGGCGTGGGTGGAAGTGTGACCTGCGGGAATTTGTAAGAACATTTTCGTTCGGAATTTAAAAAACCCTGGTCAATCCAGGGTTTTTTAGCTTCGATCACGCCAGTATTCGGGGTCACGGCTTAAATGTGTAACTGCCAGAATACGAATTGTTTCGTTTGCCACTCGGTAACAGACTGCATACGGAAATCGTTTAAATCTAACGTGACGAACATCATCGAACAAAAAAGCATACATTTCTGGGTCGCGCTGAATCATGCTCAAGGTTGCTTCAAATGCTCGAATAAATTCTAAACCCAAACCAACAGAACGCTTTTCGTACCATTCTTTGGCTTCAATAATCTCGAGTTCAGCTTCGGGACGAACAACAATCCAGAACATTAAGGTTCTAAAATTCCATCACGAATTTCAGTCCAAGCTCGAGCTTCCAAAGGGTTGGTTTTGTCGGCTTCTGAACGCCGTTGAATTTCAGTTTTTTGAGCCGCACTGATAGGGAATTCATTGGTTTGCTCAAGTAATTCATCCCAAATATCTTGAACCAACAAGACCTTTTCAGGAATACTCAGATGACGAATTTGTTCGGTAAGGCTCATGACGTTATGTTAGTACAAGAATCTATATTTGCCAAGTTTCTCGAGTTAAACCAAATTCTTTTTGACCAGCAAATACCCAGGACGCCGTTCAAACCCTCGATGCTCGAGGAAGGTATTCGTCACAGTTTCGTCGGGGTGAACGTGGGCTTCAATGCCTTCAAAATTATCCTGCTGGCAAGCTTCGACCATTTTTGTGACAAATGCCGTCCCAATCCCTTTGGATC
The DNA here is from genome assembly GCA_031364625.1 of Deinococcales bacterium. Lineage (GTDB taxonomy): Bacteria > Deinococcota > Deinococci > Deinococcales > JAAFIG01 > JANXTZ01. Next base: position 5,578 of record JANLWR010000325.1, read on the forward strand.
GTGCAAACGTCCGAACGCCAAGAAATTCTAGGAACAATGTTGGGTCGTTTTTGAAACCCGCGACCCAAGATGCTGCCACTAAATTCTGCTGATCGAATACCACCCAGAAACGTTCTGGACGAAACCATATCGCGCCAAAAACATCACGGTTGAGCATCTCGATTGTGTAGGTTTTGCTCGGCTCGGATTGGTTTGCTGCGAACCGCAATTCGTTTATCAACTCGAGCAAAGCAATTTGGTCAATGGGTTGCTCGAGTTCGGCTAAACTTTTGACTTCAGTTTTATTGCCAACAACGAAGTTATCAGGCTTCAACCACCATTTCACCCAAGCGGTGCTGCGTTCAAAACCGTGTTTGGCATAAAAGTTGTCGTGTGCTGCCCAATCAGATCGAATCTGAGCTTCGACATGCGTTCCAGAAAATTTTTGAATGTGTGCCAACCCCTCGAGCATCAACCTCGAGCCTATGCCTTGACGTTGAAAATCTGGGTGGACAAGAATCTCGAGCCAGAAACGCCCTGGTTCAGGTTCGGAGCATTCAAAAAACGCCACGGCTCGAGTGTCGATGTAAGCCAGTTGGAATAAAAAACTGGCTGGCGGGTTGGCATTCGCTGATTCGTGCAAACCCTGCTCGGCGCTGTAAACATGGTTGTTGTACAAAGTGTTCGTCAGGTCGGCAATGGCTTGAAAGTGTTCCTTGGTTTTGACTTGAACGAACTCGAGTTTCATGAGGTCACGTTACTTTAAACTCGAGCTTCCCCGAATACGCCAATTGGCTTGGTTTCTAGGCTTTGAAATTCAGGCGGTTCTCGAGAAATCAAGAAAACTCCCTTCTCCCGCACGGCGCTACGGTTTGCACACATCCTGAACCCTGAGCAGTGACCAACCTTGGTACAAGTCATAAAACCTTCGCAATCCTAAACTCATCGTCTTCGTTCCCGCTGGTCGTTCCGAAACATAC
>JANLWR010000337.1:0-1997 GCA_031364625.1 Deinococcales bacterium
GAAAAAGTGAAAAAGTAGATTGACGAAATTCAACTAGCTTTTTCACTCTTTCACTTTTGCCCTTTTTCACTTTTTTATGAGTTATACAAGAATTGACGATAGAACATACGATCAAATCAGACCAACCAAAATCACGCCGAATTTTGCGCCTTACGCGGAAGGTTCGGCACTCATCGAAGTCGGCAACACAAAAGTTATTTGCACGGCAACTGTCGAGGAAAAAGTCCCGTTTTTTTTGCGAAACAAAGGAACAGGTTGGGTAACGGCGGAATACTCGATGTTGCCAAGGGCGACGCACACACGCACCAACCGCGAAACGATGCGTCCGTCGGGCAGAACGCAGGAGATTCAACGGCTTATCGGACGAAGCCTTCGCGCCGTGGTTGATATGAAACTTTTGGGTGAACGTCAGATTTTTATTGACTGCGATGTTTTGCAAGCCGACGGTGGAACTCGAGTCACCAGCGTTCTAGGTGGTTATGCCGCGCTGTTTGATCTGTGCGACAAAATGACCCGTGCCGGAACGCTCGACGATTGGGCAATCACCAACGAAGTCGGTGCGGTATCTGTTGGCTTGGTGGACGGCGAAATACGACTCGATCTGGATTATCTTGAGGACTCGAGCGCCACCGCCGATTTAAACGTGATTGCCACCGCCAATGGCGAGATTATTGAAGTTCAAGGCGGGTCTGAAGGGCAGAGTATCACGCACCCGCAGTTTCTCGAGATGCTGAATGTGGGGATTGATGGGGTGAAGGGGTTGCTGACGAGTTTGAAATCGCAATTGAAATAAGATTTCAATTTGAGACTCGAGCTTGCGAAGGTCTGAAAGCTCGAGTTTTTTGTGAATTTTAGCCTTGTTTTTTAACCAAGGCTTAATTACAATGCAAACATGGCAATGACCTCGAAACCCAGTACCAGCAAAGTGACCGAACGCGGTCAAACCACCCTGCCAGTCAGGGTTCGTGAGTCTCTGAACGCCAAACCTGGCGACACCCTCGAGTATGAGATTGTGGACGATGGTGTCTTGCTTCGCGTCAAACAACCCGATATTCGAGCCGTGCTCGCAAAATTTCGAGGCGCATTTGGAGCCTCGCCCGCAAAAACCAAAGAAGAAGCCCTAAAAGAATTTCGAGCATTACGAGATTGGGACGAGACAGACGAGATTGTCTTTGCTCTTAAAGAACAAAAATGATTATTTGCCTTGATACAAACGTGCTTCAGGCTTTAATCCAAATACCCCATATTTTTAACGCCGACGCAGAACGCTTAATTATAGAGGCTCGAGATGCAAATCATAGATTTATGGTTTGTCCAATCGTTTACACTGAAGCTTTTGGGATTCCAGGTTTTAAAAAAGAAATTTTTGATTTGTTTTTAACGGGTTTGGGCGCAGAAGTAGATTGGCTCATGCCGATAGAAACCTGGAAAAACGCAGGAAAAGCGCAAATAGACTTTCTGACCAGACGACGAAAATTAGGTTTGCAAGGTGAAAAAAGAGTCTTACCTGATTTTTTGATTGGTGCTCACGCACTGGCTCGAGGTGCAGCTTTAATGACTTTTGATGAAAACAGATACCGCACGTCATTTCCGAAACTCAAATTAATCACGAAATAATCAAGGTTTCTCGAGATGCTGAATGTGGGAATTGATGGGGTGAAGGAATTGTTGACGAGCTTAAAGTCGCAATTGAAGTAATTTTGACTCGACTCTGACATGAAATTGTACGTGATGTTTACCTTGATCTAGGAGTAGTCCAATCTACAAGAGTAAACAGAATTGAAAAGAGCAACAGCACCCCTTGAAAAATATTCATCCCGAACCCGTCCCATGTTGATCCACGATTGATGACGGCTTGTTCTGGGTGTTTTTGGTCATAGTAAACTGGGATAGTTGAGTTTGCTGGATACGCACTGCTTAAACATTCATTTGCATTTGGCAAAGTAAAGGAATTACGGCTGGCACGATATGTAGTGACTGAAACAGTATAAACATAC
>JANLWR010000375.1:0-1566 GCA_031364625.1 Deinococcales bacterium
GGGAGAACCATGTTTTTGTAGTTTTGTTACCCCACCTTCAAAATGATTGACTTCTTGAGCCAACTCGCCACATTCCTCAAACAAACGCGTCATAATGCCAAAAGGCTCACGCCCACCAAAACGCTGATGTAAAGCCTCTGCTAAAAAAGGTATCGTCTCGAGATTCAAAGTAAATCCTCTCAGATTTTTCCACAAAATTACAAATTAAACTTTCGTTTACAAGAGATTTAGCTCATCGCTTTCCACCACTCGAGCATCACTTCCGGTGCAAACAACGCTGATACCAAACGCTCAGGTTTTAAAATTTGCAATTGCAAAAACTGTTCACCACTCGGTTCGCGGTACACCTCGAGTTGCGCCTCTACCAGATTCAAAATCCAAACCTCACGAATGCTCGAGCGGGCATACTCTGGAAGTTTTTTCTCGCGGTCAAATTTGAGGGTGGAATCGCTGACTTCGATTGCCAGCAGCACGTCCATTGCTTCAGGAATTCCACCAACAAAATCGCTGCGAATAAGCGCGAAATCAGGTTCAGGTTCGGAATCATTCCAGACCACAATGGGCGCTTGAGACACAATATCGCAAAAATCAGTGTATTGCTGATGAAGTAATTTTGTCAGAATCCGAATGGCTTTGTAATGCGCTGCGCCCATGGCTGACATAAAATAAATCTCCCCTCGAATCAATTGACTGCGTGGGTTGGAAGGTAAAATACCTGACTCAAAGATTCGCTGATATTCCCGCACCGTAAAACGATGAGGCTCGAGGTTTTCGCCAGTGTTTTCGAGTATTGCGGTCATGGATTCCTCCTTTCTCAGAAGTCTACTGAAAATTACGACTCGAGGTTCAGTGTATGTCTAACCCAATCTCGGCACGGTAGGCTTTCATGGCTGCCCAGTCTTGCGTCACTTCAGGGCGCGTTTCGGACAAACCGCGCCAAGTCGTGCCTTCGCGCCCGCTTGGGACTTGCACCATTGTAATGCAGCCGTTTACTGGGCAAACGTTGTGGCACAAATCGCAACCCACGCAATCAGATTCACGGATGACGGGAAATGGGCGGCTGGCGGTTGCCATGTGCTTGCCGTTATCTCGAGCATCATGACCCGCTGCAACAAGTTCACCATCGCGGTACAAATCAATGCACTGGTGTTCGGTGTCGTTGCAAGCGATATAGCACAGATCACACTGAATGCAAGAATCTTGGTTGATTCGCGCCACGGTTTTGAAGCCCAAATCAAAATCACCAAAATCCGAAATTCTGGGTAAGCTCGCGCCAATGATTTCGTTGACGCTTCCGATTCCTTTTTCGTCGAGCCAGTTGGAAAGCCCGTCAATCATGTCCTCGACCACGCGGTAGCCGTACAACATGGCGGCTGTGCAAACTTGCAAGCTAGTAGCACCAAGCAGCAAGAACTCGGCGGCGTCCTTCCAGTTCATGATGCCGCCCATGCCCGAAATTGGCATTTTCGCTCGAGCGACCTCTTGAACCAGTGCGACTTGCGAAAGCAGATGTAAGGCGATTGGTTTAACGGCGGGTCCAGCGTAACCACCGTGACCACCTTTACC
>JANLWR010000393.1:0-2463 GCA_031364625.1 Deinococcales bacterium
CATCAACTTTTTTGAACGGGCTATCAGCCTCGAACCTAAAGTCATCATTCACCGCGTTGAATACGCCAAAGCAATGCTGCTTTTAAACCGTGACAAGTTCAAAGCCGCCGCCAAAAGCCAGCTCGAAATTGCAGTCAAACTCGAGCCGCGCGATGCCGCCGACAAACTCGATTTGGAACGCGCAAAGCGTGATCTGGCAGATTTGAACAAGTAGGTTTTAGGTTTTTTTGAAGCTCGAGAAATCGCGGAATACATTGCGATCAACTCGAGCTTCTTTGCTTTTGTAAATCCCTTGAATAAAACAGGGTAGAATCGTTTATCGTGGAAACCCATAGAGTTCAAATTGGTTCGATCAGCCGCGACTTGCCGATTATCGAAGTCGCCCCTGGTGTCAGCGTGGCACTGTTTAACCTGCTCGGCGATACCCAGATGACCGAAGAGGCGGGCAAATTGCTGGCGGCAAAACTCCCCAGTAACGTGGATGTTTTAATCACGCCCGAAGTCAAAGCCGTGCCATTGGCGCATGTCATCTCGAGAGAGACTGGCAAACCCTATATCGTGGCGCGAAAAACCGCCAAGCCGTACATGAAAACCCCAGTCATCCGCGAAGTCATTTCGATCACGACGGGCAAACCCCAATTGCTGGTGATTGACGGTTTTGACGTGGACATTATTCACGGCAAAAACGTGGCGATCATTGATGATGTGGTCAGCACTGGCGGCACACTGCGCAGCTTATCGAGCCTGATGGCAGAAATTGGCGGGACTGTTGTGGCAACATTAACTGTGTTCACCGAAGGCGATGCTCGAGACGATGTGATTTCGCTCGGTCACTTGCCGCTTTATTTAAATCAGTAAACTCGAGTTTTGCTTTCGGGAGGTTTTATGAGCGTAGCAAGCCTTGCAGAAACTTTTTCGTTGACCATCGGAGGCGTCACCCGTGAAGTGCCTTTGGTTCGTCTGGCATCCAACCGCCGTTTACCGCTCGTCGAGTTTTTGGGCGACACCGAACTGTGCAAAGCCGCCGCATCGGAACTGCAAAAACTGCTGCCTGAAAATGCTGAGGTGCTGTTCACCTGCGAAACCTCGAGCATTCCGTTGGTGCACGATTTGGCGCAGGTGGCTGGTCTGCCCTATGAGGTGGCTCGCAAACGCCGCCGCCCGTACATGAATGACCCACTCATTCAGGAAGTTGCCAGCATGACTTTGGGTGTTGGTGAAACACTCTGGCTCGACTCCAACCGTGCGGCAAACCTGAAGGGAAAGCAGGTCGTGATCGTGCTTGACGTGGTTGCCAGCGGTGGTACGGTTCAAGCCCTTGAGCGTTTGATATTGCGAGTCGGTGGCAAGGTTTGTGCCAGGGTCGCGGCTTTCAGTCAAGGAAAACCCAAACTCGAGTTGCAGGTGGCGCAAGAATTACCAATTTTTGACGGCGTTGGCTAAGTTAAAAAATTATTTTGAAATGCACTTCCTGATGAAGTTGTTTCTCGAGATTTTTGTTGTGAAGCAGCCTGAAAATTTAGGTCATTGTTCAAAGGATGAAAAGCGAACCGCAGTGGCGGTTCAATTTTCATCCTCAAACATCCTCGGGTTTTACTCGAGAATCGCACCGTACTTCGCGCTCGAAACGCCTCGAGCATAACGTGCGAACAAACCTGTTTTAAACTCAATTTCGGGGGCAACCCATCTGGTTTTACGCTCCGCCAGAATGCTGGCGTCAACCATCAACTCGAGCGTTCCCGCATCACAGTCAATGCTGATCGTGTCGCCCTCTTCAATCAGGGCAATTGCTCCGCCGACTTGGGCTTCTGGTGATACGTGTCCGATCATCAAGCCTTTAGTGCCGCCCGAGAAGCGTCCGTCCGTGACCATAGCGACATCTGCGCCAAGTCCTTCGCCAACAATTGCGCTTGTCACCGAGAGCATTTCTGGCATTCCTGGTGCGCCTTTTGGACCCTCATAACGAATTACAACCACGTCACCTGCGACAATGCGTTTCTCGAGTACGGCTTTCATGGCGTCGGGTTCGCCGTTAAAAACCCTGGCTTTGCCCGTAAATTGTTTGCGTTCCGTACCTGCAAGTTTCAGGACTGCGCCGTCTGGTGCGAGTGAACCGTGAAGTACAAGCAAGCCTCCTGTTGGTTTAAATGCAGTCTCCTTTGTCACCACGACTTGCTGTCCTGGGGTTTCCACGGCATTCGCGGTTTCTTCGCGCAAGGTTTTACCAGTGACGGTCATTTGCTCGCCGTCGATCAAACCGCCCTCAATCAAACGTCGGATCACCAGCGGAATGCCCCCCGCCTCCCAAAGTTCCCAAGCGGTAAATTGCCCCCAGGGGCGCATGTCAGCAATGACTGGGGTGGCTCGAGAAACGGTATCGAAGTCGGCAAGCTCGAGGTGAATGTCGGCTTCTCTGGCAATTGCCATCAGGTGAAGCACGGCGTTGGTGCTGCCGCCCGTCGC
>JANLWR010000412.1:0-14419 GCA_031364625.1 Deinococcales bacterium
TTGAAGCCTCGTACTGGGCGCTGATCGCCAGCGCGATATCATAAAGTTGGGCGAATGCCTTCAAAGCATTGTGAGGCTCGTTGTGACTGAGCGTACTGACCAAAACGCATTTGGTGGTTAGAGCATTTGGATTCTCGAGCAAGTCCATAAATTTCATAGTGATTCTCCTTTTTGATTGCTTTCGGGGGCTACAGCGAGAGGGTTTGATTTGACGGACGCAGGCGTTGGAATACCGAGTTGAGGCGGTTTGTTATTGTTGGGAAATTTTGCCGGCTGTAATTCAACCGGTTTTGATTCGAGGGCTTGAACCGCTGTTTGCAGACTCGCGGGTTTAGCACTTGTTTGCCTCACCAACTTATAAAGCCGTTTGACCCGACTAAAGCCCAACCTGGTCACGACAAGACCCTCGCCGTACTCGAGCCAACCCTGTTCGATCCATTGGCTGGTGTTCTCGGGCAACTTCGCAAAGGATTGGGCTGCAAACTCGAGCCGTTCTGGAACGCCAGCCTCGGCAAATTCGGCGCTGTACTTGACTGGGCTGTTCAGGGTTTCCTCGAGCCAGTTGCGAAAACTTTCTGCCACAGGATTCTTGTTTGGCGCGGCATCGTTTGTTACGGGTGCTTGAGGCTCGAGGTTTGCTGCAACGAACGTTTCGGTTTTTGGCATGGCGACGCTCGGGTTTTGGGCTAAGGGCGCGGCACTCGGTTTACCGACAGCGACCACCCTGTTTGGCGTAACGCCTTCAATCGGGTCTTCGGCGGCGTTGACCCCTTTTTTGCGCAAGACTGGCGTTGGGTAAGTTGCCTTGATTTTTTCAAATATCGGACGGTACGGGCTTTCTTTTTGGTCAAGCCTTGGCATGAAGACTTTCGCCGTGGGCGCACCAATCGTTTCGATCACCGCCCAACCATCTGGGAAGGTTCGCATGGCTTCGGCAGACAGCAAAAACCGTGTTGCCAGTTTGGTACTTTTTGAACGTTTTTTAGCACCGATTGGGTTGTTGACAATACCGCCGTCGCTCATAAAATTGGTGCTGATCTCGGTTACGGTCATCTCACCGAACAACTCGGCAAAATACGTGGCATCCTCGAGCCTGAGAGACCGTGGAAAGACGACCATCTGCGCGAAATTGTTGTTGATCATGCCCGCAAATTCTTCCTTGCCGTACACCGCCTGCCCCTGCGCCAAGTTCTGCATGGCAATATGGAACGCCACCCGCCTGGAACGCATGGTTGCCAAGTTCTCGGCAATGTTGGGCAGCGGACCAAAGCTTGGGAACTCGTCGAGGTAAAGATTGAGGTGCGTTTTTAAACGACCATTGTTTTTACTGCAAGCCGACAAAATAGCACGGTCAATCATGCGCTTAATCAATCGCAGCAAGACCTGCCCCTGCCCGCCCTGAATTTCTTCTTGAGGAATACCGATGTACAAAAAGCTTGGCGCGTCACAAATTTTTTCCAGGTCAAGCGTGTCGCCCGGTCCCATGCTGGTCGCACGGTTGAGGTTCGGGTTGGTGAACGCCAGCAAATCACCCATCAGACCCGTGCAAATACCCGTCATCTGGTCGGCGCGAAGCTCGAGCAGCGTTGCCAGAAAATTGCGCACGATAGGTTTTTCTTTTAAGTATTTTTGCAGTGCCGCCGAGCCACCGCCCAGCAATTCAAAAACGCGCTTTAAGGACGGATTGGGTTCTTGACTGACCGCCAAGAATAACCCAGCCAGCAGTTGCCGTTCGTTGTTCTTGTAAAATTCTGCGCCACCCTCGGCTTCACCGAACGGTCTGAACGCCTCTGCAACCCCGATTGCATCCTGAATGGTTTGCACCCCAGCCAGCAGCGGAATCCGTACCGAATCTGGGTCGAACGGCGTGAACGGATAAACGTTACGACCCCAAGCTTTAAAGTAATTGATCGTCTCGAGGAAACCACTGCGCGGGTCGGGGTATTTCAGGTCAAACACCACCGCACTCGCACCATCTCGAGCGTCCATTAAAAGATTTGGGTTGACGTAACGCGTGGTTTTACCAGCGCCAGTACCACCAATAATTAAAGTGTGGGCGCAACGCGCATTTTCGGGAAGTCGGATCACATCTTTGGTTTTACCCTCGAGCAAACCCAAATAGCCGTAACGGGCGTTGTCCTCTGGGCGTTCGCCAATGTAGGCGCTCATGTCCTTCGGGGTTGCCCAACGCGCCTCGCCAGGGTCTTTTTCGGCACGGGGACGGTTGAGGATACGGAAGAGAATTAAACCAATAAAACCAAGCAAGGGAGAAAACAACACGAAATTTGAAACTCGAGCGGTGAAGCTGGGCGAGAAGACTTTAGCGCAATCGGGCGCGGTAAAAAAACAACGAAAACCGAAGGTGAACAGGTCTGCGTTTGGCGAAACACCCGCCGTTTTAGCCCAACCCTTTTGAAACATGACCCGAGAGACGGTATCTGCCGAACGGTACGCGGTAAAACCAAGCCAGGCAACGGAAGCCAGAATTGCCAGGATTGAAGCGAGGCGTAAGACCTTAAGTGAAGGTGATATGGTGTTCATAGTTTGCCTTTCAAAAAAATAGAAATAAATTGATGCTATGAAAACTCGAGCAAATCGAATTAGCCCTTAAATTGCTTGTAAAGGTTGTAAGCTTTTTTGGCAGTCTCAACTTTGCTGCCACCCGAACTCGAGCCACCACCAGGAGAAGATGAACTGCCACCACTCGGAGTCGCTGATCCACTGCCCCCAAACGGACTCGAGCCGCCACCAGGGGTAGCTGACCCGCCACCGCCAGGTGAAGAACCACCATCACCGCCACCAGCTTGTCGAGCGACGCTGATGCCTTGACTGGCAGCCCCACCAGTGAAGGCATTGGCTGTTGTAACAGCCGCGCCTACAGCCAGACTACCCACCGTCCCCGCAACGCTACCAATCGCGCCACCAACACTGCCCATGGCTTGTTGCCCTGCTGCCCCACCCTCTTTGCCGCCGCTAAACGTACCGCCAATAAAACCCATGATTTGATTTTGCGCCGCGTACACGATCACCACCGAAAAAATAATGCCGATGATCAACATGATGATTGATGCCGCCAAACCGAGTGTAGATGCCGAGATTGCTTGCCCGACTGCCTGGATTTGGCTGGTGATACTACCGTATGTATTTTGAATAGCACCAACAACATTACCTTTAGAGAGATCATCTGTAGCTTGACCTAGTTTATCTAAACCACTTTGGGCTGTATTTGCAGCAGTTTGAAAACCTTTTGTGAAATTTTTAGCAGGTTGAACAAATCCAAAGTCAAGAGCTGCCGCAAAAACAACTGGTATTAGCAAAACCATAATTAATGAACCAGAGACAGATCGAAACCACAAACTAAACCATTGGTTTGACGCACCACCAGCAAAAATGACCATCGCTCCAGATAAAGGTATTAATACAGATGCAATCAAAATCGTAAATCCACTTACTAAAACAACTGTATAATATGTACCAACAATTGCAGCCAATGCTCCTAAAATAAATTGAATAATGTTTCCAACAGTTTCAATACTTTTCGTTACACTTTTTTGAGCATCTTTAATAGCTTCTCCTGGGTTTTTACCTGTACCAACATTAATAACCTCAAGTGCTACTGGAGCACTGGCAGCAAATAAGCCTATGGTTGCTGTTGCGCCTGCCAAAGCCGTAATTTCACCGGCAGCTCTATCGATTGCCGCTTTAGCAACATTTTCTTTGCCCCACACATAAGTTGTTTTCCATGTGTCTTGTAACCATTTGCCAGCATCTTGACCGCCAAACACCAAAGCCGAGGCGAGGAGAAGTCGAATCATAAAATCTTTGAGTTCGATACCAGAGCCACTCGAAGCGATTTTCATGCCGCTCCAGACAATACCCATAACCAGAAGAACGACCCCAAGCTTGAACATTGCCCCAGGCAAGTCAATGGCACTACTCGGACCAATGTTATCCCAGACACTTTTAATCCAACTTTCAGGGTCAACCATGACCGCACCCGCCAAATCAACAACCGACGAAGCTTGTGCTACCGCTTTATTTGCAAGTGTGACAGTCAAAATTACAAAACCAATCAAATATTTTTTGCAATCAATTAAACCTTCTGTATTTACATCACCGCGCTGTTTCTTGAGCAAATTATTGGATTTTTTTAAAGAATGAATAATAGAGTTCATAAAATGTCCTTTCAAATTCTTTGAAGAACAAACAAGGTTGCGCCAAAAGTAGGCTGAGGCGCAACCTCATCAAATAATCGCTTGCTAAATCCCAAATTGAATTTGTAATCTTAAGGCACTATGGTTTTTGATACCACAGCACTCAAAACAGGATTTGTTGGTACACTTGGATTATTTACTGTACTTGTAGTCGGTAAATCTTTAACAGCTTTTGTTAATTGAGCCTGTAACAGTGTAAAAGAAATATCAGCAGTGGTTTGAATTTCATCAAGTTTGGCACTTGCATCAGCTTGTTCTTGATTAATTTTATTCAACTGCGTTGATATCATAGTTCCCATCTGTTGCACTGTCATTGCTTGCAAAGAAGCCTGTTTTTGAAGTGTTGACGTTAAATTCGCAGATTGATCTGCCTGCAAGGTCAACGCATCTGCCAGAAGTTTATTGGTCACTTGAATTGCTGCTCGAGTTGAAACCGCGTTGTTGGATTCTTTAATTCTGGTGGCGGCAATTTTGGCGGCATTGGTCATATTTTTTGCCGAATTGTCACCATTTTTTTCTATTTCAGTCGTTGCAACTTGTCCTGCGACAGCAACAGTGGTTGTGTTGGCGATAATTTGCTTACCAGTGTCTGCATTTGAACCATTTACTACAGCGTTTGCAGTTTGAAAAACTTTTCCATAGGCTGTTACAGCATCGTTAATTTTTTGGGTGCTATTCGAATTTCCAGAAAAAGCACCAGGCAAATTAGTGGTGGCAGTAGAAGCTCCAGAAATGATGGTCTGATACTTTGCAATGTCTTTTTGTATCTGATCAACCTTCTTTTCAATATCACTTTTTTCGGTTAAGGTCTTGCCTTTCGACAGATTCTCGAGCAATGTGCTGGCTTCACCTGCGGCTGCAACAGCATCTTTGGTGCTGCCAGCGTTTGTGATCTTGCCAAAAGCGTCAGTCACTTTTTGCAAACCACCAGGTTGCGTGGCAATCGTGGCAGCAATGGTTGCATACTGCCAACCCGTCAGACCATTAACGATTTTTTGGGTTTTCTCGTAGGTTTCTTTGGCGTTGTTCGCAACGGTTGTCCATTGTTGTAATTGACAAAAGAAATTACCTGCTTCCGGCGTACCCGCCGCCGTTGGATCGGTGGCGTTCGGCGTGGTTGGACACAATGCGCTGGCAAGTCCGTCACCAATTCCGATAGCACTGCCCAATTCACCCAAATCAATCGCTCCAGCGTGGCTCGAGGTCAAACCGATGCCGACCCCAATCACCATTATTTTTAACCACTTTTTTTTCATAACTCTCCCTCTAAAAAAAATCATTCCCGCTCGTTGAGTGTTACGCCTGTAATGCTTTCGGACTGCTTTAGAATGCACTAGATTTTGGGCGTTTCACGGTGAAACCGCACCAAAGTCCCGACTGGACTTAAACGGCTGCGGCAAAGAACCCTTTCTTGACCTCTTCCCGACCGTAAGCCAACTCGAGCAAGGCGGGCAGCAAATGCCCGTCGTGCCGTGCCAGTGCCGCGTCGCGCCGCACCATGTCGCGTGCCGAGGTGGTAAACGCCCAGAAATCCAGTGGGCTTGGACGAACCCAGATCACATCTCCCTCTACACCTCCCTCGCGTCTGACCCAAGCCAGCACTTCGGAGTACAAGCCGTCAACGCGTCGTAAATTTCTAAAAGTTTCCATTGCCGAATCTGGCAGGCGCAGCAGTTCGCGCACGGCATCGTCTTCGCCAGGTACGCGCAGCAGGTAATGGTAAGTCGTGTTTTGTAAAATACCTTGGGCTTGTGGTTTACGGAAATCCTCGAGCGACTGGCTAATGCTCCAGACGGCTGCCAGGTAACGCCGCGCACGCCTGTAAAGTTCGACCATGAAGTTGGCGGCGGCGGGAATCTCGAGGAGCGCCCAGCACTCGTCGAAAATCACGACTTTGCGCCGTGACTTGTCGGCTTTGACGCGACGCCACGCCAGGTCGGCGATCAGCATTGTGCCGACGGCAGCCAGCGGCGAATCGAGTCTGAACTTGGAGGTGTCGTAACAGACCACCCTCGAGGAACCGATGGGGACATTGGTCGGACGATCCACAAAGCTACCCAGCGGACTTTTGCCCGTCCAGTTTTGCAGCGTTCGCGCCAGGGTGTCGGCAATTTCTTTGTCCTGCCCCGAGATGGTTTTTTCACCGATGCGCTCGAGGTTGGTTAGCGTCTTGACAAAATCGCGCAGCAACACGCCCTCAAACTTTTTAACGTACTGACCGTTTTCAAAAACCTCATCGGTTTTGCGCGAATACACCGTGCGAATGGCTGCCGTGATAATCGCGTCCTCTTCAGCTTCCGACCTCGAGTCCACCGTACCGATCATGGCGCGAATGATCGCGCCCAAAAACGCGACTTTCTCCTCATCAGGCTCGAGTTCGCCCTCCTCGAGGTCGAACGGGTTGACGCTCATGTCCCCGCCTGGTTCGACATCGATCATGACGCCGCCCAGCAGTTCAACGGTTTTTTCGTAACCACGACCGCGATCCACGATAATCACGTCCACATCGTCTTGACGCGTTAATTCTGTGACCAGGTACTGCGTGAAAAAAGTTTTACCCTGACCCGACCCGCCGACAATTAACGCATTCCAGTTGGTCATGTTGGGATCAAACGGGTCAATGTTGGTCAGGGTTTTCCAACGGTTGTGAAACATCGCAATCGGTTTGTCATGCCCGAGCCACGGCGACCCGACCGGAAAGAAATGTGCCGCGTTTGTCTCGAGCATACTGACGCGCTGGTCAATGGTGTTGCCACTAAACGGCGCCGCCAGACTAAACGGTTCCCACAAGCCGCTCTGCATGACCGTAAACGGACTGCCAGGCACGGCAGCCGCCGCACTGTACGCCCGGGTCATCCGATCCTCGAGGTCGCGGGTGTCGGTGCCGACCGCAACCAAAGTCACGCCGACCTGGTAAATATGGTCGCCATTGGCGGACATGTGCTCGATGGCGGCTTCGGTTTCGGCAAGCCCCGTGCGCACGTTCGGGTCAACGTAATACTTGGTGTCAACGGACGCGGAATAGTAACGACGCGCCAAACCTTTTAGACGCGTGATGCCTTCCTCGTACAGTTCGTGCATGAGATCAATCACCAAATAAAAGTCGCCACTGCCGTCCAGCAAAGAATTAATCATGCCAAACTGGGTTTCGTCCGGACTCATGGTCAAACCCATCATCCGAATGCGCTTCCAACCCAAACCCATCTCGTGCAATTTGGCGTTATCCACCTCGGATTTGGCAATTTGTGCCCGAAGTGACGGCGGCGCTAAACCCTTTAATTTCTGTCCCGCCTCTTCGGGCGAATACTGCCAGGTGGGTTTGTACTCGGGCAACCTGGCTTGCTTTAAGCCAGGGTTAAAAAAGCGAAAGCACAAGGCAAAGACATCTTGAGAATCCATTGCCTTGGGGTTAAACCCCGCAGATGCCAGAAAGTTCGTCAAACGCGTCCGTGCATCGTGCGCCATGTTCATGATCGCATCAAATTCGGGCTGGGTAAAACCGACGTGTGTGCGCGTGCGCATGGCAGGAATCACTTTGCCAAGCATGTACGAACCCAAATTAGGATTTGCCGCCAAGCGCTTCTCACCCAAAGTGACGGTCAAAAAAGCCCGCCACTCGAGCACCTCGTTCGGTTGGGCGGTCAAATTTTCGTAATACTCGGCTCGTTTCTCGCCCAGCAAAGCCGCCAAATCGTGTTCTGTTGTTATTTCTTGGCGGTACGGTTCAATCGCTTTAACGCCAGGCGGCGCAACCTCGATCACCGCACGAAGCCGCTGCCCTTGCGGCACGGCGTTGCGAATCACATTTTTGAGTTGTCTAAAAAGAAGCTCGAGAGAGCCATCGGTCATGAACATCGCCGGTGGAAATTTAACTTCGACACCGATTTCAATTCGACCATCGGTCATAAACATAACGCCGTCATGGAGTTCCCAATAAGGCAAGTTCTCGACCAAGCTACGGGTGCGGGTCGCTGTTAGGGTGGACACAAGTCACTACTCCTTTTGAACCAAAGTTTGTTGCAGCACAACTTTTGGTTTTTGCAACGCCGCTTTTGTGGTGCGGCGTTGTTCGATCTGGGAAGCCCCAGTGATAATTAACGGCATACAGCGCGTTTCACGCTCAAGGGCGTAACGATCACCCGAGGTAAGCCAAGCCATAAGATGGTTAAAAGCCCTACCTGGAAAGTGACGTTTGATGGTGGTGACAATCTTAAGGATGCCAAATCCAGTTGCACCAGCAGCCGGGTAAGTTAAAAAAAATGGCAAAATACTACTGTATAAGTTCAGTGACATCAAAGTAGCACCACCAATTACCGCAAGCGCCCACACCTCAACACCCATAACTGTGATAGGTAAACTAAGACGATAAACACGCATTCTGAGCATGATTTTGCTCCTTCAAGCCTATTAGGTAATTGCGATTACAATCAAAAGGCTTTAAACCAAAATTAAATTTGCCTATTGTTGCATTTTCGATCACTTTTTATCAGCAAATTTCAAGGAAATAGAAAGTTTCTTGTCCCAAAACAGCACTTTCCACACCCTATAGAAGCCTGCCAGAAGCGTGGAAAGTGTTCATAATTTAGCCTTCTGGCTTTACAAGTTGACTGCTCGAGATACACCTTTTGTACGTCATTAACAAGTTGCAGCAGCAGTTGTGCCACCTGTAACAACTCCAAGTAATGCACGTGCACCGAAAACCACAACTCCACCAATTAAAGCCGAGATCAACAACGAAGTTGAATTTTTTCCACCGAATGCCATTGAAAGACCAGCGATAACAACGCACCCAACGATGACTGCAATACCAATCGGACCTTGAAGAACTTTAGAAACGTCGCAAACTGCTTTTGAAACGTTATTAATTGGATTTGTAAGAACTTCTGTACTTGTACCGGTAGTAATTCCTGTTTGTGCCGCTGCTTCGCCTGCTATAGAAGCCATTGCCACAACCATTCCCATCACAAAAGCTTTACGGTGCGTCAACTTACCGCTCTGCGCCCAGTTACGACCAGTCTCGAGTGCGGTTGTTGCCTTCACGGACAAACCAATAATCATATTCTTCATAAGTACGCTCCCTCTAACAAAAGCACCGTGTTTCTGTCTGAAACAAGCGGTGGTAAGACCGAATTACCGTAAGCCACACAAACCAGGATTTAAGAACAAATCAGCCACAATCCAACACGCCGCCCAGAACGCGCCAAGCACAAAAAACCTGTAATTAAAATCAATTAAAATTCCAGACTCGAGCTTGGGCTTCACTGCGGCACTTGCTGTGATTGAATTCATCATTTCGTCCTCCTTTCAAAGCTTGAATGTGCCATCAGTAAACAATCAAAAGAAACCCCCGCATGGAAAAACCGCACCAAGCCTCGAGAGGATCAGTGAAATGCAGTTCAGGACGTGATTCTCGAGATACAATTCAAGTTTTGAAAAGGGTTTTGAGGCGTGAAATTGATGGTTTAAAACCAAAACTCGAGAGACAGAGAAAATGCTTACCTCTCATCCCCAGCCCTTCTCTCCCAGGAGAGAAGGGAGTTTTCGTGCTATCTCGAGTAACGCAAATACTGTGTTTTACAGGTTGATTTGGTGTTAGCGAGTTGCTCGAGATTCTAAAAAAATTGCTCGAAAAATATTGAAATCAAACGGAAGAAATCCAAACGCACTGATTTTGCAAGTGCAACCATAAACATCAAAACTCGAGACTCAATAAAAAGCCGACAGCGTGAAACCTAAAAAAGTTCGGTTTCACCCAAAACCTGGGTTTTTACTGATTAAACTTCTCCTATGAAAATCAAAGAATCTGTCAAACAAGAATTACAAACCGTTCTCGGACAAGCCATCCCCGAACCGAGCGACCCGAAATTTAATAACTTTTACGCTCAACTCGAGCTGCACGACGCGAAACTGGCGGCAAAATTGATTGGGGCGCTCGAGGATGACGCGCCAGATTCGATTTTGTTCCCAGAGCAAATCGCGCAAGCCGAAACGCGCTCCAAAGCCAGAGAGATCATGCAGAAAATGTTTTACCGTCAAGACCCGTACACGCACGAATGGGCGCTGGCGAAGGGCAAAGTGGGTTTGGCGGCGCTTGGTGGAATCTTGTGCTTTTTGATGCCGATGATGTTAACGTCGCCGTCTGGTGGTAAAGCCGTGGCGGCGGCGACGACTGCGGCAAGCAAAGCTGTACCGTTTGCGAATTTGCCAACGGTGGCAATGGCAAAAGACGTACCCAGCGAACCGACAACCCTTGAAGCCACACCCATTGCGTCCGCACCAACGACCGAGGCGATTCCAGACGTTCCCGCCCCTGTCGCCGAGGCGGCGCCCGTGCAAGTCGAAAGTGCGCCGTTGCCAGCGCCAGTGCGGTACAGCGCTCCTGTGCAAACCTATCAACCTCGAGCAACCTATCAGCAACCAACCCCAACGTACCGTGCACCCGTGGCATCTATTCCCAAAGCACCAAGGCGTCCTGGCGGTGTGGTGTTCAGAAAACGAAATATGGGGCAAACAAATCAATCCTCGAGTTTGTTCAGTCGTACCAAACCTGGAAATGTACCAGGCACGAACAATTACGGTGTCCCTCGAGAGAACACGGGCAATGGACCACTGACGTTGTTCAAACGCGAGAAACCAATTCCGGCACCCAAGGTTGAAATTGCCAGTGTGGCGAGCGAAGCGCCAGTGCTCG
Source organism: Deinococcales bacterium (assembly GCA_031364625.1). Lineage (GTDB taxonomy): Bacteria > Deinococcota > Deinococci > Deinococcales > JAAFIG01 > JANXTZ01. The sequence goes on from JANLWR010000412.1 coordinate 10,906, forward strand.
AGGTTCCAACTCCTGCCGTTGCCCCTGTGGCTGCGGTGCAGGTTCAAGCGCCGGTTGCCGATTCGCCACTTGCGGCGGGCATGATTATTCCGGCGTCTTTGGCGACGGGCATCATTTTGGCAGAGGGTGACGTTTCAGTACCGATTGTGGTGCGCACCGAAACGGGCATTACCTTCTTGGGTGAAGCCAGGTTAAACAAAGCCAGACGCATGGAAATTCAGTTGAGCGAATACGTGATTGACGGCAAGAGTTACCCGATCAACGCGCAAGTCTTTTCGCCCGATGGTTATCCTGGTGTGAGCGTGGCGGTCAATGACATGGCTCCAGATTTGTTCAACGACCTTTTACGCGGCACTGCCAACGGTGTCACCAATTACGTGAAAAGCTTGATCGATTCGAGTCGCACCACTTTGGTCTCGGGCGGTGGAGCAATCACAGACCGCAATCAAGTTCCTTTGGGTTCGTCAATTGCGGGTGCTTTGGCAGATTTGTTTAGCTTGCCGCAAGGCAACAAAGCCGTCATTCGGGTGGCGCAGGTTCAATCTGGAACTTCTATTTTGGTCACGGTGCTGTCCGTGAAAAGCAGTGACGTGAACTCGGGGAACAGGTAAAGTCCAAACATAAGCACCCCTCGAGTCTGAAAAGGCAATCGAGGGGTGCTTATGTTTTACCGTCCTGGACGGTCTTTCTTTTGGCGGGTCGTGCAGGGCTCGAACCTACGACCTATGGTTTTGGAGGCAACAAAGACTTCAGAAACTTGAGGGTATATCTGTTTATGAATATCCAAATCCATGCTGTTTCATACAGGGTAAATAAACCCTCAAGCTTGAACTGAAATCAACTGATTTAAATGCCCGTATCTCGAGCTACTACATCCGCATTACATCCAAAATACAGGGACACGAGTTATCTTCCATTGGGTCTGAAATAATTTTTATCGTACAACGATGCTTACCCAATTGCCATTCTAAAAATCGAACAAAGTTTGGCAAACTTGCATGGATTTCGCGTTTTTAAAGATTCTCGAGCTTATGAAGCACTGAGACAAACGAATTCATCAATGCCAAGGTTGGAACATTCGATCAGATCAACCCCCCGAACCTGATGATTCTTTAGGATCAAAAGCATCCCTTAAGCCATCACCGAGCAGATTGAAACCGAGTACCGCCAATAGGATTGCAGCTCCAGGGTACAGTGTCTGTTGGGGCGCAAAAAACAGGTAATTACGAGCCTCGTTGATCATTGCACCCCATTCTGGCGTGGGTGGTATCGCACCCAGCCCGAGAAAACCGAGTCCAGCAAACGTCAGGATCACCTGCCCCAGCTCGAGCGATGCCAGCACGATCACGACTGGCATGGTGTTGGGCAGCAAGTGACGCGTCACGATCCAAAAATCTGTTGCGCCTATTGCTCGAGCCGCCAGCGCATATTCTCGCTCGCGCAAACCCAGCACCAGACCGCGTACCAAACGGGCATAATCCACCCAGCCCAGCGCAATCAAAGCCAGCAACGCCTTCTCGAGTCCGGGTCCAAGCACGCCAATAATTGCCAGTGCCAGCAACAAGCTTGGGAAAGCCATCAGCACATCCACAACCCGCATTAAAACAGCCTCGAGCAGCCCACCAAAGTACCCTGCCAGTGCGCCGAGGGTCACGCCGATACTGACCGCAATCATGGTGACCAGCCCAGCCGCCCCGAGCGACCACCTTGCTCCGTATGCGATGCGGGAGAGGTTGTCACGACCCAACTGATCTGTGCCGAGCAGGTGATGATCAAAACTTGGGGGTTCAAAGCGTTTTTCGGCATTGGTTAAAAGGGGGTCTTGAAACAGCGGCGCGAAGACTGCCAGACATACAAAAATCACGATCAACCCAAGCCCAAAAAGCGCAGAACGATCTCGAATCAGGCATTGCCAGGGTCTGGCAAGTGGTGCGGGTTTAATGGCGTACACCCGACCCCTCGAGCTGAACCCGTGGGTCTAGCCACGCGTAGCAAAGATCAACAACTGCGTTGACCACCACAAATAATGTACCAGACAGCAAGACAAAACCTTGAATCATTGGGTAATCGCGGGCGGCTATCGAATCCACAATCAAACGCCCCAAGCCAGCCCAAGAAAAGACGGTTTCGATCACCACCGCGCCCGCAAGCAGGTGCGCCAATCGAATCGCAGAAACTGTGATGACGGGCAGCAGCGCGTTGCGAAGCGCGTGCTTGTACAAGACCACACGGCTTGAGAGACCCTTTGACCTGGCAGTACGAATGTAATCCTCACCCAGCACCTCGAGCAGACCAGAACGGGTCAAGCGGGTCAGGCTTGCAGTCCCGCCGGCAGCCAAGGTCAAGACGGGCATGATGTAAGATTCAAATCCAGCCTGTCCAGCCACAGGCAACAAATGAAACTGCACCGCCAGCAGCAAGATCAGCAAGTAGCCAACCAGAAAACTTGGCAACGAGTTCCCGAGCAGCGCCAAAACCCGCAATCCGTGATCGAGCGGTCTGCGAACGTGCAGGGCAGCCAGCACCCCGAAGGGAAGTGCCAAAACGAACGACAGCATGAAAGCAGGAATTGCCAGACTGAGTGTGGTTGGAAAAGCGGTGCTCAGTTCCTCGAGCACTGGTTGACGACTGCGGTACGACAAGCCCAGATCGCCCTGCATGACACGCAACAGCCAACTTCCGTAAGCCACCCAGACTGGGGCATCCAAGCCCAACTCGTGCCGCATACGCTCAACGCGTTCTGGTTCGGGTGGTTCACCGCCCGCCTCAAGCATCAGGAAGGCGGGGTCACCAGGGGCAAGCCGTCCCAGACCGAATGCCAGAAATGAAATACCCAGCAGCACTGGCAGCAAACCGAGCAATCTGGCGATGGTCTTTGGTGTCATTCAAGACCTGCTAAGGGTATCTTGAGGGAACATGTTCCCTCGAGCCAGAGTTTCTTTGTCCCAATCAATTGCCAAAACCAACGCTGCGCCAGTCAAGATATTGAATCGCAGGATGCGGTGAAAAACCGATCAGGTTCTTTTTTAGCCCGTAAATTCGGTAGACCCCAGCCAACGGGAAGGCAATGGTCTGTTGCTCGATCAAAACGCGCATTGCATTGGCTGAAAGCTGACGTAACTCTTGGGGGTTTGAAGAGTTGTTTAGAATTTTATTGATCAACACATCAAAGTTCGCTCCGCCTTGAACCCACGGTCCGGCTTTGGCGGTTGCCACTTTTGACCACCAAAGCTGCATCAAGAAAGCTGGGTTGGCATCGTTTTGGTTGGGCAACCAGGTGATCAAATCAAACTGGCCTTTTTCCTGACGGGTGCTGAAGGTCGCGTTGTCCACGGGTTCGATCTTCAGTTCAATACCGACCCGACGCAATTGATCCTGTACATACTGCGTCACTTCAGGTCCGACCCCACCAACGCTACTGAGCAACAACGTCAGGCTCAAACGCCGCTCGCCCTTGACCCGAATCCCATCTAAGCCCAGCTTCCAGCCTGCCTCCTCGAGCAACTTAGTCGAG
>JANLWR010000415.1:0-4445 GCA_031364625.1 Deinococcales bacterium
AATAGAAAGTGCGAAAAGAACAGTGTTTAGTTTGACCAAGGCAGCGCAAGTGGCTCTTCGGTCGATTCGCTGGTCGTAGCGTAGGCTGGCGCGAGTAACTCGGTGTAATCCAAACCCTCGATTTCAAAATTTGGTTTAACCCGCATTCCAATAAGGGCATCGATCAGACGAAACAAGGCAAAACTGGTTAAACCAACCCACAACAAATTGGCAACAATCCCAATCAATTGCGCCAACATTTGATTGTAATCGCCGTACAACATGCCTGTAACACCACCAGAGATTCCGTTAAAACCGTTACCGTAGGTTCCGTCAGAAAAAATACCGACGCTCAGTACGCCCCACAAGCCCGCCAAGCCGTGCACGGCAACTGCGCCCACAGGATCGTCGAGCTTCAGTCGGGTTTCGATAAATTGAGCGCCGAACACGTAAACTATCGCGGCGACCGCACCAACCACCAAGGAGGCGGTTGCACCGATAAACGCACCACAAGCCGTGTTGGCGGCAAGTCCCGCCAGCATCCCGTTGCAAATCGCCCCAACATCGATTTTGCCACTCGATGCCCAGGTAATTGCCAGTGCTGTCACCATACCGGCGGAGCTCGAGAGCATGGCTGATACGGCAACGACAGCAAATCGTACGTCGGTTGCTGCCAGCGTCGAACCAGCGTTAAAGCCAAACCAGCCAAATGCCAGAATAAAAGTACCCAAAATACCCAAAGGCAAATTGTGGGCTTTAAAGCTGCGGATGCTGCCATCACGACCGTATTTGCCAATACGAGGTCCCAGCACCAAGATACCCATGACCGCCATGACGCCACCAGTCAAGTGAACCACACCAGACCCGGCAAAATCGACGTAGCCATGTCCGAGTCCAAGGTTGACGCCGAGCGTGGCAAGCCAGCCGCCGCCCCAAACCCAATTGGCAAAAACTGGGTAAATCAAGACGCTGCCGACGACGGCATAAACAATTAAAGCGCTGGTTTTGATGCGTTCGGCAAAAGCGCCTGTTGGAATTGCCAAGGCAGCCGCAAGAAACACGCTTTGAAAAAAGAACAGGGTAAAAGTTGAAATATCGTAGGCGTTGCCCGCCAAACCAAAGCCTCTGCCACCAAGTAAACCCCAATTGTTCCCGTCAATGACGATAGAAACAAGACGATCTAAATTTTCAGCTCCACCGATTTGTGGGTACAACCCCGCCGAACCACCCATTTGCAACCCAAAACCGACTGCAAAAAATCCTAAAATACCAATACCGTAAGTTAAAAGCACGCTTAACGCAGTATTTGCCGCATTTTTGGTACGAACAAAACCCAGTTCGACCAAACTAAAGCCGGCTTGCATAAACATGACCATAAAACCAGCCATCATGGTCCAAAGAATATTGAGCGCAACTCGAGATTGACCGACACTCTGAGCGATTTCGTTGATGCTGGGTTGACCCACGACCTCGGCGGGAACATCTTTAATGCCGCCTGTGGCTGAACCGCTTGGGTCGGCAAATGCTGCGCCTGCCAGCAACAAAATCAACAACAAGCTCGAACCGTAACGTTTTAAGGAATTGGGCTTAACGGTCACGGCGAAGTCGTCCGATCACTGATTTGAGTGAAACCCGCATTCGCTCGAGCGAATTGAGCAGGTCGCCAACTTCGTCATTGCTCTCTATTTCGACAGTACGTTCAAGGTCGCCCAGACTGATACGGTTGGCTTGTTCGGCTGCTGCAACAATAGGGCGCACCAGACGATTGGCGAACGCCGCCGCTACCACTGAAGCACCCAAAACGATTAACAAAAGTGCAATAAACAGTGGAATGAAAAGCTTTAGCTTTTCATCATTAATAACCCTATAATCAATTCCCGTATAAACAGTGCCAAGTGGTTGCCCAATTGCGTTTTTGATAGGTTCTTTGTAAGTTACATAATTATTTCCATCTATCTCGATAACCGTTCCAGAATTGGTTTGTAATTGTTGACTGTCAAGTTTAGCTATTAATTTTTTAGGATCTAATTCGGTATCGACAGAACTGGACAGAACTTTGTTTGAATTTGATTCCGTAGATACGGCAACGAATTTCGCATTCGGTACAGCGTAACGGGTTTGAGATACCATATTGTCAAGTTGACCTTTTATTGTTTGGCGATCTGAGTTGGCAATAACTGAAATCAATTGAGCACTGAGAATGCTGCTCGACGTTTTGGCTTGAGCTGTCAGAAAACCTTGCATCGTAATTGGAATCTGATAGTTTAAGTATACTCCGGTGAGCAAAGCCGTAAGTAAAATCGGTGCAATCAAGCTCCTAAGCATCTGAGAATTGATACTCGAGCGTCGTAAACTACGATTTTGTGCTTTCAAGGCTTGTGTCGGCAATTCACTGACGGCGGCGGGAACTTGTGAGGCTGCAAATGGGTCAAACGCAGGTGGCGTTTCGGGATTGGAATTGACCACACCTGCGGCGGGAGCAAATGGGTCTTGAGCGCTCGAGGCTGCGAACGAATTGCTTGCAGGCGCGGCAAAAGGATCATTTCTGAATGGTTCTGCGAAGGGATCATTTTTGGGTGCGGCAAATGGATCATTTTCTGGAGCGTTTGATGTCCCTCGAGTTGGCGCTGCAAATGGGTCACTGGCAGATACGGGGTTTTGCGAGACCGAATCGGGTTTGAACAAATCCTTGCTGTCGGTGGCAAATGGATCACTTGGCGGTGCTATCGAACTGTTCATGACCGGAAACAGATCCGACATCGATGGAGGGCTTTGAGAAGCAATGGGTGGGACGTACGGAGCTTCATCGACTGGAATAATTTCATCTGGAACGATGGGTGTTCCACCGCTCGAAGAACTGCTCGAGCCTGCATTGACATCATAATTGCTGATTGGTGTTTCTGGAATATTGCTGGCTTCAACTTTCACTTGATGATCTGCGAGAGGTACGGGCGTTGAGTTTGGTAAAATTTGGCTTTGTGCCGAATTTTTGGCGGCAGACTCGAGGTTTTGAGCACCAGGAACGACATTTTCGATGGTTTCAGGATCGACCACCTGCACCGTGACGCCCGCTTTGCGTAAAATTCCAGCGACTCGATCTGCCTGAGCGGCACTCGAAGCCCTGGCAATTCTCGAGCCTGAATTTCGGGTCAGGAGTTGCGCGAGTTTGTCGGGCGTTCCACCCAATTGCGAGGCGGTCTCATTGGCGACACGTTGTGCCACCTCGGGACTTAAGGGTTCGACCAGATGAATGCTGTATGGATTTGCCACGGTTGCCTCCCAGCGCGAGCGGGACTGAATGGGGTTTGATTTTAGATTCGGTACTTGGCACGAAGTTCGGTGAGGGCTTGAATAAAACGGTCTCGAGCGGAGTTGTCATCGACAGCGCCCGCCAGAGCGCGAAGGAAATCAGAAAACTGCGCGGCAGGTAAACTGGCAGGATTGATTTTAAGATCGTGACAGACATCATCAAAAATATATTCGGCGGCAGGTCCAACACTTTTGAAGTAGCTTTGTCGCAATTCGGCTGTAAAACGCGGGTCAATCGCCTTGCTTGGGGCTGTCCCAGAATTGGTGGCAGTCCGAGGTTGCTGATTGAAATTCATTGCCTCGAGCATTTGCCGAGCGTCGAGCGAAGCCACAACCGAACGCAATCGTGCCTCCGCCCAACCGAGTTCTTGTCCTGCCTTTCGCAAGGTTATTGTGCCACTCAGTTTGGGTAACAACTTCAAATCGTCACCGCTCAGAGTCACCTCACCCGCATTTTTGGATGCCAGACGCACCATTCGGTCTAAATCGATGCCAAAGTCATCGTCGTTTCGGTTTTCGTCTATCGCCACCGCAACCGACAATGCCAGTCCCTCGAGCGTGTCACTGATGCTCGATTTTGGACTGATTTCACCGCTATGAAATTGAAATCGACCTCCTGCCCAACCAGAGATTCGTTTTACAGCGTATTCGCCCTGCAATACGCCAGACTCGGCGTGAACCACTTCACCATTTTGAATGTAAATGGCGGCTGTCTCCGAACCGTAAATCACCTCGAGCCGACCTGTAGAGGTGGTTAATTTTAAATAAGAAAGCAAGCTAAACAACTGCTCTTTTTCAAGCGAACCCTGCAGACCGTTCATGACCGCTCCAAAAACCAGAACATCGCTGTCTTTTGAAAAGCAAAAACTCGAGACTGAAGCGCCTCAAGCCCAAATTGGGTGATGTTAAACTTTAAAATGGGCAGATCACCTCGAGACCCGCAGCACGCCAAATTTTGAGGTGCTTGTCACGAATTTGCATCAGTAAAGGATAGAGCGCCCCAGGATTGACGCCAAGGCGTTTCAGCGTCTCTAAATACGCGGCGATCAACGCTTCAAAAGCGCTTGGGCTGGGTCGTCTCATGGTTAACGAATTGTTTGAGAATTTGACCTCGTCCAAAAATGGATCGAGTTCTGGATAGCGTTCGACCAGTGACA
>JANLWR010000436.1:0-6155 GCA_031364625.1 Deinococcales bacterium
CACGTCCCTGGCAGCCAGCACCAGCGCTCCAACAATTTCGCAATTTGGCTTAATCAGCCTGCACGACGGCGGACAATTTGTGCTGCAAGCCATGCTGACCCCAGCCTCGGAATTTGCCAACCAGTACGTTCAAGGCGCTCAACAAACCGCTGTCCTGCGTGGCAACCTCAACACCGTCTCGCCCAATACCCGCAAAACGGGTTCGCCCAGCAACCTGCGGGTCGAAGCCAGCTCCATCTCGAGCGGCTTGCGTTCAAGCACCTCTCGAGCCTCGGGTTTGACCTGTTACGCCCCGCGCAGCGGACCAAACTCGAGCTTCGCGCACGTGGTCAACAATGGCAGCCAGCATACGTTGCTGGTCAACAACCGCGTGGTCATGCAATCGGGCGATAAAGCGCCAACGGGAAATGTGGTCAAAGCCATCGCCACGCCGCAACTGGCAACCGACGGCATCACGTTTTTCATGGTCGAAACCGGCGCGGGCATCGAATTGCTCGCCAGCAACGGCAGCCAGTCGCGCACGATCCTCAAAACTGGCGATCTGCTGGTCAACCATCCCAGCCCCGTCAGCGACTTTATCGGCGTCGGTTATTCCGCCATGCACAGCGACGACCAGGGACGGCTGGTGTTTGTCGTGATTCACGAAGATGACAGCCAATCACTGGTCTTGGGTTTGCCTGTTTAAGTCCAATCAAAAATTTAATCTAAAGGAGTTTAATTATGCCCGATCTTGCCATCACCACCCTCGAGACTTCACCGTCTTTGGACATCTGCCAAGGCTTTGCGATCATTCCTTCCCTGGGAACGTTGCGTGCCAGCGTGCAAGGTTCAAACGTGCAACGCGTTTTAATCGACATCAAATTTGAAAGTTTTTTTATCAACGTGATCGTCAACGTGCGCTGGAGTTATTTCTTTGGCATCTGCGGTCCCGCCTGGGCAATGAACACCGAGGTCGGCGGAAACTTTGACAACCCAGACCAACCCGCCGTGCAACTCAACTGGGCTGGAAAGTACGGCGACGGCACGCAGGACGGTTTTGCGGGCGGCATTCAGGTCGGTTTGGAATTTGCCCTGACCTGGAGTTACGACATTTACCCGCCCCGAATCTTCCCCAGGCTTCAAGGCAACGGCGAGTTTCGCATCAACATCTTAAAAACCTTTCTGGACTTTTTGATCACTCGAGCCAGTTCGGGCGGTTCAGCCGCCAAAGGTTCGGAAACCCCGCGCACCTCTGGTCAGGGGACGCTCGATTTTGACATGTTCCAAACCCGCAACGGCGAATGGAAATCCAAAGGCAATATTCAAATGACCCCAGGCATCGAAGGCACGTTAAACGTGATTGACCTGATTCCGTTCACTCGAGCCGTCAATGCCCTGGTGCAACGCTTCGGCGGCAACGTGATCGCGGGTCCGGTGGTGCAGGTTGGGTTTCCAATTACCATTGCCCCGAGCGAAATGATTATCGGCAAACAGTCGTACAACAACTTGCGCTTCGATGCGGGTCGGACCATCGGTGATCGCAACGCCGCAGGCGACCAAGCCGCCAACGAGGACACCAAACTCACCCTCAACATCAAACAAACCAGCCGCGTCGAGGTGCGGGTCGGCATTGAACTGGCAATCTCGCACTCGAGGTTTGGTTACTTCGGGCAGAAATGGACGTGGAGCATCATTGACTTTATTTCCGCCCTGGCAGGCGTGCCGCTCGGAACGGACACCGACGCCTTCAACAACCTTCAGAACACCATCGGAACGGTCAACAAAGCCTTCACCGCCAAAGACAGTTGCGGTTGTGGTCCCGCCGCGCCGCAACCCAGGCGCAAGGTCGTGTTTGGAGGGGCAACCAAATGATGCAACCTTCCGAAATTGGGCGGCAACTCGAGACGGCGGTCAGTGCTCAATTTGCCAGCGCTCGAGAATTTGATGCCGTTGAGAGCGAATTGCGGCTCGAGACTGCCGCCGATTTGTTCGCCGCCATCGAATCCAACGACCTTTTGACCCGCCTCAGTGTGCTCGAGGCGATTGCCCTTGACCCCGAAGCTGCATTGGCTTTGGGTTCACACGGCAACCGCGATTTGATTGTGGTCTTGCGCTCCGAACTCGAGCAGGTCTTCAGTCCAGAGATGCGCATGTACCTGCTGGCAGCTTTAACCGCCATGCCATCCGATGAACGCGTCACGGGTGCGCTCGAGCAAATCTGGTTTTTGTCCGACGACACCAATGAACGCCTGTGTGCCGTCGCTAGGTTGGTGCAAGAAAACAATCCCGCAATCCGTGAACACCTCGAGCGCAGTTTGTTGGGCAATGATTCAGACCGTGCTCAAGCCGTGGCGAACGCTTGGAGAGTCTCAAGCCAAGACTCGAGCGCCGTGAATTTGCGCTTGTCGTTGGCAGCCGAACACTTTCATGGAACTGTCCCAAACCTCGAGCATCACACCGAACTTTGGTTGACCGAATTGCGCGGCGCTTTCGCCGACCGCGCTCGAGAATGGCTCGAGGTTCAGCCTGAGCCAGCGATTGCCGTGCTCGGTGCGGTTTGGGAAAACCTCAACCGCGAGACTCGGGCTTGGTTGCTCGAGCTTGCGACCAAAACGGAATCTCTAAAACTCTCGAGCCTGACCAACCTGGCGATGCAGGACGCGCAATTGCAACTCGAAGCCATTCGTGCCGCCAGCACACCCGCCATCACGGCACAGTACAGCCAACACCTCGAGCGACTGGCAGACCAAACCCAAAACCCCGAAGTGCAAGCCGCCGCGATTCGGGCGGGCGCAACGGGCAATAACCGAACTCGAGCCTTGCAAGCCAGCGCCAGAACCGTGCGGATTGCTGCAATCCAGAAGCTCGGCATCAATGACCAAAGCACGCTGCTCGAGTTGTTGCAAGACGGCGATTGGCGCATTCGCAGTGCCGCCGCCGAGCAACTGTGTACCTTTGGCGAGGCTGGCAAACGCGCCGTTCAAACTTTTATCAACCACGAACGGCTCGAGGTGCGCATGGCGGCGGCTCGAGTGTTGCAGGGATGAGGTTGAACATCATTGATTGAATGAATGCCAAGATTTAAGTGCTGTTTTCAGGGTCAAGACCCAACATATTTGCAAACCGCAGTCAAAAAAATAGGGTAAGCTCTCGCTCACCCTATTCCATTTCTCGAGCTTCAATTTACTCGGCGCGACCAGCGTTCAGGCTGTCGGTCAGTGCTTTAAAGCCTTCCTCGTCGCCATTGGCGAGAAGTTGTGCTTGCTCTGCCCATGATCCCATGCTTGGGTGGGCGTTCATGTCGGCAGCCTCGAGTGCAGCTTTCAGGCTGTCCTCGTTGCTGGCGGCAAGTTGAGCGTAAGTGGCGATTCCGGCGGCGATCAAGGCGTCATTGATTTTTGGTCCAATGCCTTCGATGCGCTTGAGGTCTTCGGTGACAACGGCGCTGCTCGAGTTGGTCACGGCGACGGCGGCGGCAGCCACGGCGCTGGCTTTGCTGGCAGCTTGGACTTTCATCATGCGACCGCGATCTGTTTTGATCTTGGCGGCTTTACCACGCAGTTCGCGCAAGTAGTACAGCTTGGCGCGACGAACCTTACCGCGTTCGATCACGGTGACTTTGTCAATCAGTGGGGTGTTGTACGGAAAAATACGTTCGACGCCTTCGTTGAAAGCAATTTTACGCACGGTGAAGCTTTTGGCTGTGCCACCGTGGTTGATGGCGATGACGACGCCCTCGAAAGCTTGAACGCGGGTTCGGGTACCTTCGGTCACTTTGTAATCGACACGAACGGTATCGCCCGGACGAAAGTCTGGGATGTCAGAGCGCAAGTGAGATTGTTCGACGCTTTTTAAAATCGCGCCTCGGTTAACTGTTGCCATGTGTTTCCTTTCGCCGCAGGCGGAACGCGGTATACTCACTTCCGAGTTCACTCCGACATCACCCTGTTTCAGGGCAGCCGTAAGAGTGTACACCCCAACGGGCGACTCGGCAAGCGGCATTGACCCAGCCAAAAATCTGGGACTCATACCGTTTTTTGAATAAATTTGGTAAAGTCTCAAAAATATAACGGGGGGATGACAGCATGTCTCGAGAAGTAAAATTAACCCAAGAAGGCTTTGAACGCCTTCAGAAACAACTGGAAATCGAACAGCAACGCCTTGCCGATGCCACCGGAATCTTGCAGGAGCAAACAGGCTCGAGCGACGATTTTGACGATTCTGGCATTGAAGATGCCAAACGCGAGAAGCAAAACATTGCCATGCGAATTGACGAACTCGAGGACACGCTGGCTCGAGCGGTGATTATTGCCCATAAAGAGGGCAGTAAAAACGTCGAACTGGGCAGCGTTATCAAACTGATCGAGGAAAAATCTGGGCGTGAACTCGAGGTGCAACTGGTCAGTGGCGCGGAAGCCACGGTGCTTGGCGGCATTCGCAAGGTTTCAGACGACAGCCCACTGGGAACAAAACTAATTGGCAAGAAGAAAAACGAGATGTTTATTGTTGACCTCGAGAAAAACCAGTTGAAATACAAAGTCCTCGAGATACGTTAGGGAGTTGCTGATTTGGGGGCGCTCCGAGGGGCGCTCAATTTTTTTGGAAATGAAGTAGCGAATAGCAAATAGTCAAAGTCAAGAACTGAAACTCGAGAAATATGCCATATCGCACCTGAAGCCCTCATCCGTCAGCTTCGCTGACACCTTCTCCCACAGTGCGGGAGAAGGAAAGTACCTTGAAGCTAGTCGTGTAAATGAAGTAAGCTCCCTTCTCCTGATATTGGGAGAAGGGTTGGGGATGAGGGTAGACGGACGATTGCTGGTTTTAGTGTTTGAACAGTAAAAATCAAGATTAAGCACCAAGGAGCAAGCCTGTGAGCAACCCAACCACCCAACCAGCCAACCTCGAGATCAGCCTTCATGAACAGACCATTGCGCGGTTAAACAACGCGGACGCGCTTGTCGCGGCGGGTTTTGAACGCTTTCCTTACAGTTTCGATCAAACGCATCACGCGGATCAGTTGCACAAACTGCATCCCGCGCCGCTCGAGCCTGGGCAGGAATGGCTCGAGGAAAAGGTCAGCGTGGCGGGTCGTGTCATGGCGTGGCGCGACATTGGCAAACTGATCTTTGCCAGTTTGCAGGATGAAACAGGTCGGATTCAGTTGTTCATGTCCAAAAATGAACTCGAGAAGTTTGACGCGGCGAAAAAGATTGACCTGGGCGACATTATTGGGGTTTCTGGGCATTTGATTACGACCAAAACGGGCGAGTTGTCGATCAAGGCGACCAGTTTTACGCCGCTCGTGAAGTCGATGCATCCACTGCCGAGCGATTATTACGGCTTGACGGATGTCGAAACGCGTTACCGGCAGCGTTATCTGGATTTGATTGTCAACCCAGATTCTCGAGCGGTCTTTAAGGCGCGTTCCAAGACCTTGCGGTTTATCAGAGATTTTTATGAGGCTCGAGATTTTATGGAGGTCGAAGGTCCCACCTTGCAAGCGATTGCGGGCGGGACTGAAGCCAAGCCTTTTAAGACGCATCACAATGCTCTGGGTCACACGTTTAACTTGCGAATTGCGCTCGAGCTTCATTTGAAGCGTTTGCTGGTGGGTGGTTTCGAGCGCGTCTATGAAATTGGGCGCGTGTACCGCAATGAGGGCATTGACTTAACCCACAATCCAGAGTTCACGATGCTCGAGTTGTACTGGGCGTATGCGGATTACCGAGACATGGCAAAGATGACTGAAGATTTGTTCCGTGGTTTGGCAATCAGTGTTTCGGGTGGCACGATGCTCGAGTTTGAGGGCAAGACGCTGGATTTTGGAACGCCATTTAATGAAATTGATTACGTTGAAGGCTTAAAAAAGCACGTTCCAGATTTGGATTTTGACCCACTCGAGCTTCCAAAGCTTCGGGCGTTCTGTGATGCTCGTTACCCGCAGTGGAAGACTGTTCCAGATTACAAGCTCTTGGACAAATTGTTTGGCGAATACGTCGAACCGTTACTCATCAACCCGACGTTCGTCATGGATCACCCGCTGGCGATCAGTCCACTGACCAAGCCTCACCGTTCAAAGCCTGGTCTGACCGAGCGTTTCGAGTTGTATGTGGCTGGTTTTGAAGTCGCCAATGCGTACAGCGAGTTGAACGACGCCCGCGAGCAACGCGCCA